>NZ_LGDB01000225.1:0-43976 GCF_001279655.1 Streptomyces sp. WM6372
ACTTCTGGCGTTGATTTTTGGCACGCTGTTGAGTTCTCAAGGAACGGACGCTTCCTTTGTACTCACCCTCTCGGGCTTTCCTCCGGGCTTTCGTTCTTCTTTCTTGCGTTTCCGACTCTATCAGAGTCAGTTCCGCTTGCTTTCCAGGTTCTTCGCTTTCGCGTTTTCCCTTTCCGGCGATTCCGACTCTATCAGTGTTCTTCCAGCTCCCTGACCACTCACTCGATTCACCGGGAAGGCAATACGAAGAGCAGCACGGATCAAGATCTGTACTGAAGAGGAGGATTCCCGTCCATCGGCTGTTCGCGAGAAGTTCACGCGGCACGTCCTGGCGGGAGTCACGACAGTACAGGGCCCGTGGTGCCCAAGCAAATCGATTCAGGCGTATGGTCTAGTCCACTACGTCGTCGCGGTCGCGCGTCGTGCCCTCCCGCAGGGGGTGCACATCGAGCGAACCGGGACGTGTCATGACATACCCTTCTGAAAGTACGTCGTCACAGCACAGGTTGTGACGGCGACACGTAGAAGCCCCACCCCTGGGAGGCCCCCCATGACCAGCGTGACGTCCCCACTCGCCGGGCGCGCCATCGGACTCGCGGCAGTGCCCGATCCGGTGTTCTCCGGCGCAATGGTGGGTCCGGGCACCGCTATTGACCCCGTGCGCGAGCCGTCGGAGGCGGTGGCCCCCGTCGACGGTGTGGTCGTCTCCCTGCACCCGCACGCGTACGTAGTCGTCGACGGCGAAGGGCACGGCGTACTCACCCACCTCGGGATCGACACCGTGCAGCTCAACGGCGAGGGCTTCGAGCTGCTCGTCAACAAGGGCGACACCGTGACCCGTGGCCAGGCCGTCATCCGTTGGAACCCGCAGGCCGTCGAGGCCGCCGGCAAGTCGCCGATCTGCCCCGTCGTGGCGCTGGAGGCGACCGCGGACTCCCTGTCCTCCGTCGTCGAGTCCGGAGACGTGAAGGCCGACGACGCCCTGTTCAGCTGGCAGTGACCTCGTCCGCCTGCACGGGCGAGTCGGACATCCACCGCGGCGGCTGGGCCCGCCGCTCAATCGGAGACGGGTGAAATGGAGACAACGCTGCGAGGCGTCGGCGTGAGCCACGGTGTGGCGATCGGCGAGGTGCGGCACATGGGCACGGCGGTACTCGAGCCGCCGGCCAAGCAGATCACCGCGGACGAGGCGGAGCGCGAACAGGGGCGCGCCCGCAAGGCCGTGGAGGCTGTGTCCGCCGACCTGATCGCACGCGGCCAGCTGGCAGGCGGCGAGGCCCAGCACGTGCTGGAAGCCCAGGCGATGATCGCCACGGACCCCGAGCTGATGGCGGACGTCGACCGGCGCATCGCCGTCGGCAGCACGGCCGAGCGCGGCGTGTACGACGCGTTCGCCTCGTACCGCGACCTGCTCGCGGGGGCCGGGGAGTACATGGCCGGCCGGGTGGCCGACCTGGACGACGTGCGGAACCGCATCGTGGCGCGGCTGCTGGGCGTGCCGATGCCGGGTGTGCCGGACAGCGACGAGCCGTACGTGCTGATCGCGCGGGACCTGGCCCCCGCCGACACCGCGCTGCTCGACCCGGCGCTCGTCCTCGGCTTCGTCACCGAGGAGGGCGGCCCGACCAGTCACAGCGCGATCCTCGCGCGGGCACTGGGCGTGCCGGCGATCGTGGCGCTGCCGGGTGCCGGTGAGATCGCCGAGGGTACGGTCATCGCCGTCGACGGCAGCACCGGTGACCTGTTCGTCGAGCCGACCGCCGAGAAGCGGGCGGAGCTGGAGGCCGCGGCCGCCGAGCGCAAGGCCGCCCTCGCGGCCTCGTCCGGTCCGGGTGCGACCTCCGACGGGCACAAGGTGCCGCTGCTGGCCAACGTCGGCGGCCCGGCGGACGTGCCCGCTGCCGTGGAGGCCGGGGCCGAGGGTGTGGGCCTGTTCCGCACCGAGTTCCTGTTCCTGGACGACAGCAAGAAGGCGCCGTCCGAGGAGAAGCAGATCGAGTCGTACCGCAAGGTGCTCGAGGCCTTCCCCGAGGGTCGTGTCGTCGTACGTGTCCTGGACGCCGGCGCCGACAAGCCGCTGGACTTCCTGACGCCGGCCGACGAGCCGAACCCGGCGCTGGGCGTGCGCGGTCTGCGGTCGCTGCTGGACCACCCGGACGTGCTGCGTACGCAGCTGACCGCGCTGGCCAAGGCGGCCGAGGGCCTGCCGGTCTACCTCGAGGTCATGGCTCCGATGGTGGCCGACCGGACGGATGCCAAGGCGTTCGCGGACGCGTGCCGCGAGGCCGGGCTGCGGGCGAAGTTCGGCGCGATGGTGGAGATCCCCTCCGCCGCGCTCCGGGCGCGCTCGATCCTCCAGGAGGTCGAGTTCCTGTCGCTGGGCACGAACGACCTGGCGCAGTACGCGTTCGCCGCTGACCGCCAGGTCGGTGCGGTGTCGCGGCTCCAGGACCCGTGGCAGCCGGCGCTGCTCGACCTGGTCGCCATGTCGGCCGAGGCCGCCAGGGCGGAGGGCAAGAGCTGCGGTGTCTGTGGCGAGGCCGCTTCCGACCCGCTGCTGGCCTGTGTGCTGACGGGTCTGGGTGTCACCTCTCTCTCGATGGGTGCCGCTTCGATTCCCTACGTGCGGGCGACGCTCGCCAAGTACACGCTGGCCCAGTGCGAGCGTGCCGCGGCCGCGGCACGTGCGGCGGACAGTGCCGAGGAGGCCCGCGTGGCCGCCCAGGCGGTGCTGTCCGGCGAGTAGCCGGGCGGGGTGGTGTCGATCGAGGGGCCTTCGCCGGTGGCGGGGGCCCCTCGGTCGTGTCCGGTCGTGTCCGGTCCTGTCCGGTCCTGTCCGGTCCTGTCCTCCTTGTCAGTGGTTCGGCGCGGGGTCGTCCACCTCGTAGCCGGGGCAGTATTCGACGCCGGGCTCGGGGGGCACAGGGTCCCCGGAGTCGGCGTCCGTGCAGTAGGCGTTGAACACGGCAGCCGCCGAGAGCGGGACCAGACGGCCGCGGTCCAGGCGCCAGCCGTGGACCCGGTCGCCGATCCCGTCGGTGGTGCTGCGCAGCACCAGTCCCCCGGGGCCGCCGAGGGCGAGGCCGGCGGCGAGGACGGTCACGAAGTCGAGTCCATCGCGGCCCTCGATGCGCGGCGGGCCGTCCCGGTGGTCCGGGACGACCTCGGCGTGCAGGACGGCGACGAGCTGTTCGTCCTGGGTCGGGACGCTGCAGACGAGGTGGTGGTGGCCCGGCCCGGCGCCCTCGACGAGGCGGGTGAGCGCCCCGCGCGCGCGGGTGAAGGAGGCGTGGCCGATGTCCTCGCCGCAATCGGCGCAGCTGCCGACGCCGGCGAGCAGGGTGGTGGCGCACTCCCAGGTGGCCTGGCGGACCGCCTCGTCGACGAGGAGCGGGACGAGCTCGTCGATGGGCTGGCCGGTGTAGGGCAGTACGGCCCCGGCGCCGGCCAGTTCGGCCGTGAAGCGGCTGCGGGCTTCGACGGTGTCCGGGTCGATGCCGTGTTCCCCGCAGAACTCGGCGTACTCGTCGGGGTCGAAGAGGGCGACGGTGGTGTGGATGCCCTGGGCCGCGAGGGACCGGAGCAGGTCGTCGACGTGGCGGAGGTAGTCGCTGTAGTCGTCGTGGTGGTCGAAGGTGAAGCTGCGGTAGCCGCGCATGGCCGCGAAGTCCCCGGCGTCGGCCAGGAGGCCGACGGTGCTGGGGACTTCGCGGCGCAGCTTGCGGCGCCGGGTGGTGCGGCCACCGGCCTGCGAGGCTCGCGCGGCCCGCGCGGCCTTCCCGGTGGTCTGGCTGGTGTCGTGGCGTGTCCGTGGCATGGCTCCCCCTGAGTGACGCATTCGATTGCTCACTCACAGTAACCAGTGCCACTGACAGTGACCTCAGTCGCGCGTGCGGGTGCGGGCGAGCTCCTCGTAGAAGTGCAGGAGTTCGAGGTTGTCGACCGAGCCCGGGTTGACCGCCTTCGCCATCGGCGTGCCCTGGAGGAGGCGCTTGACCGGGACCTCGATGCGCTTGCCCGTCAGGGTGTGCGGGATGGCCGGGACCTCGATGACCTCGTCGGGGACGTGGCGCGGGGAGAGCTCCTCGCGGATCGTCGCCTTGATCCGGCCGCGGAGGTCGTCGTCGAGGGTCGCGCCGGGTGCGAGGTGGACGAACAGCGGCATCCAGTAGCCCCCGTTCGGCTCCTCCAGGCCGATGACCAGGGACTCCTTGATCTCGGGGAGGCGTTCGACGGCCTCGTAGATGTCGGCGGAGCCCATCCGGACGCCCTGCCGGTTGAGAGTGGAGTCCGAGCGGCCGTGGATGACGACGGAGCCGCGGTCGGTGATCGTGATCCAGTCCCCGTGGCGCCAGACGCCGGGGAACATCTCGAAGTAGCTGTCGCGGTAGCGGCTGCCGTCGGGGTCGTTCCAGAAGCGGATCGGCATGGAGGGCATCGGGTTGGTGACGACCAGCTCGCCGACCTCCCCAACCAGCGGCTTGCCGGACGGGTCCCAGGACTGGAGGTCGGTGCCGAGGCAGGCGGCCTGGAGCTCGCCGATGTGGACGGGGAGGGTGGGGACGGCGCCGGCAAAGCAGCTGCAGACGTCGGTGCCGCCGCTGACGGAGGCGATCCAGAGGTCTTCCGCCACCTCGTCGTGCAGCCAGCGGAAGCCGTCGGGCGGCAGCGGGGAGCCCGTGGTCGCCACGCACTTCACGGCGGAGAGGTCGAAGTCCCGGCCCGGGTGGACCTCCGCCTTGCGGCAGGCCATGACGTACGCGGCGGAGGTCCCGTACAGGGTGGCCCCGGTCCGCTCCGCGATCCGCCACTGGGCCCCGGTGTCGGGATAGCCCGGGCTGCCGTCGTACAGGATGACCGTCGTCCCGGTGAGCAGGCCGGAGACGAGGAAGTTCCACATCATCCAGCCGGTGGAGGTGTACCAGAAGAACCGGTCCTCGGGGCCGAGGTCGCAGTGCAGGCCGAGCTGCTTCAGGTGCTCCAGGAGGATGCCGCCCTGGGACTGCACGATCGCCTTCGGCAGGCCCGTCGTACCCGAGGAGTAGAGCACCCAGAGCGGGTGGTCGAAGGGGACCGCCTCGAAGACGGGCTCGTCGGTGCCGGAGGTCAGGTCCGACCAGGCGACGGCTCCTTCGGGGGCCTCCGTGCCGAGCAGCGGGATGTGGACGACGGCGCGCAGCGAGGGGAGCTCGGCGCGCAGTTCGGCGACGGTGTCGCGGCGGTCGTGCTCCTTGCCGCCGTAGCGGTAGCCGTCGACGGTGAACAGGACCACCGGCTCGACCTGCTGGAAGCGGTCGAGGACGCTGCGGGCGCCGAAGTCGGGGGCGCAGGAGGTCCACACGGCGCCGACGGCGGCGGTGGCGAGGAGCGCGGTGACGGCCTCGGGGATGTTGGGGAGGTAGCCGCTCACTCGGTCGCCGGGGCGTACGCCGAGGGCGCGCAGCTCGGCGGCGAGTGCGCCGACCTGGCGGCGGAGCTCGGCCCAGGTGACGGGGGTGGCCTCGTGGGTCTCGTCCACGTACAGCAGGGCGGCCTCGTCCGCGCGCGCCGGATCCTCGGCGGCGCGCAGGGCGTGCTCGGCGTAGTTGAGGGTGGCGCCCGGGAACCAGTGCGCGCCCGGCATGGAGCGGTCCGCGAGGACGGACTCGTACGGGGTGGTGAACCGGACGTCGAACCACTCGGCGACGGCCTGCCAGAAGGTGTCGAGCTCGTCGACGGACCAGCTGTGCAGTGCGGGGTAGCCGCCGTCCGCGGGGGCTCCGAACCGCTCCGCGGCCCAGGCCTGGAAGGCGGTGATGCGGGCCGCGGCGATCCGCTCGGGGCCCGGGGACCAGAGGGCTTCCGGCGGGGTGGCTGAGGTCATGGGTCGGCTCCCGGTCAAGTCTGCGGCTCGCGCGTCGTGTGCGTGATGTGTGCGTGGCGTGCGTACGGCGCCGCCGCGCGGTGGGTGTGCGCGGCGGCCCACAGGGACCATGCCATGTGATCCACCTCCGCACCAGGGGCCTCTTGGACGAGTGAACGGAAGTTGAACGCCGCCCGCTCGCCGGGCGGCCGGTGGCAGGGTGAGCAGCATGAACGGTCGCGATCTGGTGCGTGCGGTGAAGGAAATCGGTACGGAGCGCGGGCGGCGCGCGTGGCGCTCGGCCCTGCGCAACCGGCGCGCGGACGCGCTGGGGCTCCCGCGCCGGGGCGCGGAACGGGCCCGCGTGCCGGGCCTGCTGACCGGTACGGAGGCACGGCCCGGCGGCGGGGTGCTCCGGTTCACCCGCTCGGAGCTCCTCGTACGGGTCACGGCGGGCGGCGCGGTGTTCTGGGGCTGGGACGGGGCCGGGCCGACGCCCTCGTACGCGCTGGTCGGCAGCGGCCCGGAGCCCGATCCGCGGGCCGTGCTGGAGCCGGACACCGGCGGCGGCTGGCGGGTGGTGTCGGAGCGGGTGACGGTGGCGGTGTCCCGGCACGGGGCGATCGAGGTCCGCACGCCCGGCGGGACGGTGCTGCGCCGGGAGCTGCCGCCGCGCTGGTGGGAACCGGCGGAGCCGGTCGCCGGGGAGCCCGTCGAATCGCGGTGGCTCCAGCGGGCGGAGGTGCCGGCGGACGCGCGGTTCTTCGGGTTGGGCGGGCGGGCCGGCGGTCCGCGGCTGCGCGACGGGGTGTACCGGCTGTGGAACACGGACCCCAAGGGCGGCTTCGGGCCGGGTGACGATCCGCTGTACATCACGATGCCGGTGCAGATGGTGGTGGCGGACGCGGGTACCCACCTGGTGTTCCACGACAACTCCTGGGACGGCCGGGTGGCGCTGCGCGAGGGCGAGGAGGGCGCCGGCTCGGGGGCGGACCGGCCGGGGGCGAGCGAGCTGCGCATGGAGGGCGGGCCGCTGCGCTGCTGGGTGCTGGTGGGGACGCCGGCGCGGGTGCTGCAGGGCTGGTCGGGGCTGACGGGCGGGGCCGCCGTACCGCCGGAATGGGCGCTCGGGTACCAGCACGCGCGGTGGGGGTTCGGGAGCGCGCAGGAGGTGCGGCGGGTGGTGTCGGGCTACACCGCGCGCGGGCTCCCGCTGTCGGCCGTGCACCTGGACATCGACCACTACGACGAGCACCGTGTCTTCACGGTGGACAAGGAGCGGTTCCCGGATCTGCCCGGGCTGGCGCGGGAGCTGGCGGAGCAGGGCGTACGGCTCGTGTCGATCGTCGACCCGGCGGTGAAGGCGGGCGACGCCGTCCACGAGGCGGGCCGCGCGGTGGGGGCGGGCGGGGCCTTCGTACGGGACGCGCGGGGGCAGGAGGTGCGGGGCGAGGTCTGGCCCGGCGAGTGCGCGTACCCGGACTTCACGGATCCGGCGGTGCGCGGCTGGTGGGGCGGGCTGTACGCGGAGCGGCTGGAGCAGGGGTTCGCCGGGGTGTGGCACGACATGAACGAGCCGGTGTCCTTCGCGCCGTTCGGGGACATGACGCTGCCCCGTTCGGCGCGGCACGCGATGGACGGCGCGGGCGGGGACCACCGGTCCGCGCACAACGTGTACGCGCTCGGGATGGCGCGGGCGGGCTGGGAGGGGCTGGTCCGGCTGCGCCCGGCGGAACGGCCGTTCCTGTTCTCCCGGTCGGGGTGGGCGGGGATGCAGAGGTACGGGGGCACCTGGTCCGGGGACGTGGAGACCGGCTGGGAGGGGCTGCGGGCCTCGCTGGCGCTGGTGCTGGGGCTCGGCCTGTGCGGGGTGCCGTACTCGGGCCCGGACGTCGGCGGCTTCGGGGGCTCGCCGTCGCCGGAGCTGTATCTGCGGTGGCTCCAGCTGGGGTCGTACCTGCCGCTGTTCCGGACCCACTCGGCGATCTGGGCCGGGCGGCGGGAGCCGTGGGAGTTCGGGCCGGAGGTGGAGGAGGCGGCGCGGGCCGTGCTGGCGGAGCGGGAGCGGCTGCGGCCGTACTTCCTGACGCTGGCCCAGCTGGCGCGGCGGACGGGGGCCCCGTACGTACGGCCGCTGTGGTGGGGGGCTCCGGAGGACCGGGCGCTGCGGGACTGCGAGGACGCGTTCCTGCTCGGCGACGCGCTGCTGGTGGCGCCGGTGCTGGAGTGCGGGGCGGACCGGCGGGCGGTGCGGCTGCCGCGGGGGCGCTGGTACGACACCGAGACGGGGACGGCGTACGAGGGCCCCGGGCAGGTCCTGCTGGACGCCCCGCGGGGGCGGATCCCGGTGCTGGCCCGGGCGGGCGCGGTCCTGCCGGTCCGCCGGGCCGGCGACGGCGGGGTGGCGTTGGAGGCGTGGGCTCCGGCCCGGGGGCGCACGGGCGGCGGGGTGGTGATCCGGGACCCGGGACCGGGGTTCGAGGCGGGCGGGGTCGAGCGGTACGCGGTGCGGTGGGTGGAGGACGCGGTGGTGGTGGAGAACGAGGCCGGCGATCCGGTGGAGGGGGTGGAGGTGCGGGGGCTCGGTCCCGGGCTCGGGCTCGGGACGGCGCAAGGATCGCCTCAAGGATCCGCTCACGGGTCGGCGCAAGGACCCTCTCAAGGTATTCCGGGGCGGCTCTAGGGCCGGTCCAGGCGGCCGGAGGATATGCCCCTGCGCGCGGAACGGCCACGCCGCCGTCGGAACCTCGGGCAGGGGGTCGGTGGTGGTCGGGGCGAATGCGGCCGGCAGCCGTTCGCGCGGCTGGGACATCGGCCGGGATCCGAGCTCGTGGGCGCCTGCCAGCCGCTCCTGGCGTGGGGGCTGCTGGGGGGTCTTTTGGATCAGGCCGGATCAGCCCGTGGCGTCTGGTGCCGTGCATCGCAAGGCCGAGGAGGGAGTCGACGCGGTGGGGGCGCACCTCCCAGCGGTAGCCGGGGGACGTCGGCGACTGACGAGAACGCGGCGCAGTGCGGCGCCAGACGCCACGGGCCTGGGGGCACCTCCCGGCGGTGGCTGGGGGAGCATGATCCGAAAGACACCCCCTCAGGGGCGTCCCCCTCGGCGCGGCGGGGCAGGCGTCGCCGGTCGCGTCCCTGGTGGTGTTCGGGGTGGGGTCGGTCGCCGCGGTGGCGGCGGGGTTCCTGCACGGGCTGCTGCTCTTCAGGCCCGTGGCGGTACTCGGGCGGCTGACGGCCCGTGCCGGTCTCGGCGCCGCCGGCCCCGCCGGCCCACGGGTGGCTCAGCGGCCACCTGGCGTCGGCCCCCGGCTTCGGAGTGGTCCGGGCGGGCGCGGCGGCGAGCGCGGTGCTCCCGATGGCCGCGGGGGCGTTGATGCGGGTCCGGCCGGTGCCGTTGGGCGCGCCGTGGGCGCGCGATCCGGCGGTGACGGCGGCGGTGGCCGTGGCCGTGGTGGCCGTGGCGGACTTCGTCCTGCTGTCGGGGGCGTGAGGCGCGGGCGCGCGCCACATGTGCGCGAGCCGCAAGCGCCGGTCGGCTGGGCGCCGGAGCGTCGCACTCGGTGCGAGCCGGGCCGCCCGCGGTCAGCCGGTGTAGCGGCCCGCGAACCAGGCTGCCGTGGCGCGGGTGTGGAGGGGGAAGGCCAGCTCCGTCGGGGTGCGCAGGACGTGCCAGCCCGAGGTCTCGTCCGTCGGGGCCGACGGCGGGAGGGATGCCGCCGGGCGCGGCGGGAGCAGCCCGAAGAGCAGCAGGTGGCCCGCCGGGGAGCTCATGGCGTCGGCCAGGGTCACCTGCGAGGCCGGGGCGTGGATGCCCGTCTCCTCGCGCAGCTCGCGGACGACCGCGTCGCGCCAGTCCTCGCCGAAGTCCATGAAACCGCCGGGCAGGGCGATGCCCCCGAGGGCCGGTTCGATGGTGCGGGTGATCACCACCAGCCCGGTGCCCGCCTCGTCCTCGACCGGGAGCAGCGTGACGGCCACCGGGAGCGGGTTGCGGTACGTGACGGCCCCGCACGAGGCGCACGTACGGGGCCAGGCGGTCGTGTCGAACCGCGATCCGCAGGTGGAGCAGTGCGAGTCCCTCTGCTGTGCCGGCATGCGGCGATCTTATGCCAAGGGGCATGCGGGTGCGTGCAGTTGTCCTGCCGCGGTTTCGGCTCGGCTCGGCTTCGGCTTCGGCTTCCCGGTCCCTGTCGCCCCGATCCGGCCGTGAGTACCGTGCCCGCATGACTTTCGCTTCGTACGAGGAGTTCTGGCCCTACTACGTCGCCCAGCACTCCCGCGCCGCCACCCGCTGGATCCACCTCACCGGCACGCTGACCGGGCTCGCCCTCACCGCGTACGGCCTGGCGCGGGGCCGGAAGCGGTTCCTCCCCGCCCTGCCCCTGATCGGGTACGGGACGGCCTGGCCGGCCCACTTCCTGATCGAGGGGAACAACCCGGCCACCTTCGGGCATCCGGCGTGGTCGTTGCGGGGGGACGCGCAGATGATCCGGATGATGCTGGCCGGGCGCGACGCGGAGCTGGGGGCGATCGCGCAGAAGTGGCTCGCCGAGAACCCGTGTCAGGACCGCCGCCCCGTGACAGACTTCTGACGTTCCGTCAGATTGCTGTGACCGGCTGGGGAGGGGTTCCCTTGGGACGTACACGCACACCCGTAGTGAGCGGGTGGTTCACCGAGGACGGGCCGGAGGGCGGCGGCTTCCGGCTGCTCGGCACCCGGTGTTCGGCCTGCGCCGCGGTGTTCTTCCCGCGCGAGGACGCGTACTGCCGCAATCCGCACTGCCCCGGAGACGGCCGGCTCGCCGAGGTGCCGCTGTCCCCGCGGGGCCGGGTGTGGTCCTACACCGACGGGCGGTACCGGCCGCCCGCGCCGTACGTGTCCGACCCGGACGCGCCCTGGGAGCCGTACACCCTGGTCGCGGTGGAGCTGGAGGCCGAGGGGATGGTCGTGCTCGGGCAGACGGTCCCCGGTGTCACCGTCGCCGATCTCGCGGTCGGGATGGAGGTCGAGGTGGTCGGCGGCGTGCTGAACGAGGACGCGGCCGAGGACCCGGACGCGGACGCGGACACCGGGACCGTCTGGACCACCTGGCGGTTCAGGCCGACGGGAGGCGCCGCGTGAGCGCCGACATCGCCGTCCTCGGGGCCGGTATGCACCCGTGGGGCAAATGGGGCCGCAGTTTCGTCGAGTACGGGCGGGCCGCGGCCCGGACCGCGCTCGCCGACGCCGGGCTGGAATGGGCCGACGTCCAGTCGATCGTCGGCGCCGACACCGTGCGCTCCGGATATCCCGGCTACGTGGCCGGCGCGACCTTCGCCCAGGCCCTCGGCTGGCAGGGCGCGCGGGTGACCAGCGTGTACGCGGCCTGCGCCTCCGGGGCCCAGGCCATCGGGGCGGCGCGGGCCCAGATCCTGGCCGGGCTGGCCGACGTCGTCCTGGTCGTCGGCGCGGACGCGGCGCCCAAGGGGTTCTTCGCCCCGGCCGGCGGGAACCGGCCGGACGATCCCGACTGGCTGCGGTTCCGCGTACTGGGCGCCACGAACCCGGCGTACTTCGCCCTCTACGCGCGCCGCCGGATGGCCGTGTACGGGGACACGCTCGAGGATTTCGCGCAGGTGAAGGTGAAGAACGCCGCGGCCGGCGCCCTGAACCCGCTCGCCCGGTACCGCAAACCCGTCACGGCCGAGGAGGTCGCGGACTCGGCGGTCGTCGCCGATCCGCTGCGGCTGCTCGACATCTGCGCCACCTCGGACGGGGGCGCGGCGCTGGTCCTGAGCAGCATGGACTTCGCGCGCTCGCGCGGGGTCGCCGATCCGGTGCGGATCAGGGCCGTTTCGACGGTGACGCCGACGTACCCCCGTACGGTCCTCGACCTCCCCGACATCGCCACGGACTCGGTGACCGCCGTACGGCCGGCGCCGGGCTCGTTCCGGTCGTCGATCGCGCGGGCCGCGTACGAGGAGGCCGGGCTCGGGCCCGGGGACCTCTCGCTCGCCGAGGTGTACGACCTCTCCACCGCCCTGGAGCTGGAGTGGTACGAGGACATCGGCCTGTGCGCCGAGGGCGAGGGGGCCAAGCTCGTACGGGAGGGCGCGACGGCGCTCGGCGGGCGGGTGCCGGTGAACACCAGCGGCGGACTGGCCTCCTTCGGGGAGGCGGTGCCGGCGCAGGCCATCGCCCAGGTGTGCGAGCTGACCTGGCAGCTGCGCGGCACGGCCGGGGAGCGGCAGGTGGCGGGGGCCCGGGCGGGAATCACCGCGAACCAGGGGCTGTTCGGGCACGGATCGGCCGTCGTCGCGGTGCGGTGACGGGGCGGTGACCGGAGCGATGACGGGCCGGTGACCGGGGCCGTGTCCGGAGCGAAGACGGGCCGGTGACCGGGGCCGTGTCCGGAGCGGTGACGGAGGCGGTTCCGTGACGCCGGCGGCTACGCCCGGGTGACGGCGGGCCGCCCGGGGCGGACCCTGAACAGGGGCTGTTGTCCGAACGCTTGACGGCCCCCGGGGGCAGGTTCACACTCGCTCCACAGCCTCCCGCCGCGTACGACGCCGCGGCCGGGGCCCCCGTCCCCCCATGAGAGCCGCGGCCCGTACCCCAGTCGGCGGGGGTACGGGCCGCCTCCTGTGAGCCCGGGGCCTCAGCTCCCCGCGGTCAGGCTCCGGCGGCGGGCCCGGGCCAGCGACATCGCGTGTTCCACGACCCCCACCAGCACGTCCTTGACGGACTCCCGGTCCCGGGCGTCGCACAGCAGGACCGGCACCTCGGGATCGAGGTCGAGCGCCTCCCTTACGGTCACCACCGGATGGCGTTCTGCCCCGTCGAAGCAGTTGACGGCGACCGTGAACGGGATCCCCCGCCGCTCGAAGTAGTCGACGGCGGCGAAGCAGTCGGCGAGGCGGCGGGTGTCGGCGAGGACCACGGCGCCGAGCGCGCCCTGGGCCAGCTCGTCCCACAGGAACCAGAACCGGTCCTGCCCGGGCGTGCCGAACAGGTACAGCACCAGGTCCTCGCGCAGCGTGATGCGACCGAAGTCCATCGCCACGGTGGTGGTGCTCTTGCCCTCCACTCCCCCGGTGTCGTCGATGCCGATGCCCGGCTCGGACAGCAGTTCCTCGGTCCGCAGCGGTCTGATCTCGCTCACCGCACTGACCAGGGTGGTCTTGCCCACCCCGAAGCCGCCCGCGACCAGGATCTTCAGGGTCAGCGGCTCGACCGGTGACACGGCATGCATGGCACCGGTGCGGCTAGAGCGCCCGAAGGCCATCGATCACCTCACGCAGAATGGATTCATCGGGCAGTTCGGCCGGGGGTACCGGCCGGTTCACATGGACCAGTTCCTCATCGGCCAGATCGCCGATCAGGACGCGTACGACCCCGACCGCGAGGTCGAGTTCGGCCGCGAGTTCCGCGACCGACTGCGGCCGCTCCCGGCACAGCCCGAGGATGTGGGAGTGCTCGGGGGACAGGGTCAGGTCCCAGACCGGATCGTCGGCCGCCGGTTCGGCGACGACGAGCGCGATCAGGTCGAGCCGGTGCTGGCCGGCGTGGCTGGTCCGGCCGCGGGTCATGGCGTACGGGCGCACGACGGGGCCGGCCTCGTCGTCGAACCAGTGGGGGTGGGCGGGGTCGTACGGCCGGCCCGGATCGTTCTCGGCCGGATCGTTCTGGCCTGGATCGCTCATGCCGTCCGCCTCACCCTCCGGCTGGCAGCCCGGAGCGGGGAGCGGTCGCCAGGTGGTCGCCTACCCGCTTGACCATGAGGGTCATCTCGTACGCGACCTGCCCGACGTCGGAGTCGGCGTCGGAGAGCACGGCCAGGCAGCTGCCGTCGCCGGCGGCCATGACGAAAAGGAAGGCCTCGTCCAGCTCGACCACGATCTGGCGGACGCTGCCGGACTCGAAGTGGCGGCCGACGCCCTTGGCCAGGCTGTGGAAGCCGGAGGCCACGGCGGCCAGGTGCTCGCTGTCCTCGCGGGTCAGGTCCTTCGAGCTGCCCGTGGGCAGGCCGTCGCCGGAGAGGACCACGGCCTTGCGGATGCTGGCGACCCGGTCGACGAGCTCGTCGAGGAGCCAGTTGAGCGGACCGGAGCCGCGGCCCCGGGTGTCGTTGCCGGTCTGCGGTGCGGTCATCGACCGTCCCCCTCGTTCTCGTTTCCGGGACCTGTGGCGGCGGAAGTACCTGCCCCGGTTCCGGACTGCTGCTGTGCCTGCTGGGTGCGGCCCGCCGTCCAGCCGCGCTGGAGTGCGGACATACGCGTACGTACCTCTTCCGCGTCGCGGTGGACCAGCTGGTCCGCGGCGGCTTCGGCGGGTGCGGGGGCCTGGGCGTTCTTCAGCTGGGGTGCCAGGTTGGCCTGGCGGACGCGCTTGGGCAGCCCGCCGGGGCCCTGGGCGGCCGGCGCCGGCTCCGCGGCGGGCTGCGGGACGGCGGTGACCGGGCGGGGCTCCACGCGACGGCCGTGCTCGGCGACCAGCGTCGGGGTGGGCCTGCGGCGGGGCAGCGGCACGGCGCCGGGGGACCGGGTCCCGTCGGGGCGGCCGCCGCGGACCGGGTCGGCGCGGTGGCTGTCCAGCCGGACCGGGCCGGTGGGGGCCAGCGGCTCCCGCTCCCGCTCGCGCTCCGGGCCGGCCTTGCGGTCGGTGCCGTTGCGGTCGGTGCCGCTCTTGCGGTCGGTGTGCGCCCGGTCCGCCGGGCGGATCCCCAGCAGGGCGCTGCGCGGGGTGCCGTTCGGCGGGGTCTCGTCGTCGAGGGTGGCCATGGCGGGGCGGCCGCCGACGCCGGTGAGCCCGGCGATCCCGGTGGTGATCTCGTCCAGCGCGGCCGGGTCGTCGAGGCCGTCCAGCCCGAGCACGCCGAGCGGGGCCTCCAGCTCGACCGGACCGCGCGGTTCGGGGGCGGCGAGCGAGCGGCCGGCCGGGGCGCGCTCCATGGCGGCCGGGGCGGGCCGGGCGGAGCCCTGGCCGTTCCTGGCGCCGAGGCCGGCCCGGCCGCCCTTGCCGTCGCCGAGGCGCAGGCCGGTGCCGTGGGTGTCGGGGGCCTCGGTGAGCAGGGCGGCGGGGAGGAACACCACGGCGGTGGTGCCGCCGTACGGGCTGGGCTGGAGGACGACCTTCACGTCGTGGCGCTGGGCGAGGCGGCTGACGACGAACAGGCCGAGGCGGTCGGTGTCGGAGAGCTCGAACTCGGGGGTCTCGGCGAGCCGGAGGTTCGCGTCGAGCAGCGCCTCCGGGTTCATGCCGAGGCCGCGGTCGTGGATTTCGAGGGTGAAGCCGTTGGCCACGCGTTCGCCGTGCACCTGGACGGCGGTGTGCGGCGGGGAGAACACCGTGGCGTTCTCCAGGAGTTCGGCGACGAGGTGGGTGACGTCGGCGACGGCGGGGCCGGCTATGCCGAGCCGCGGCAGCCTCCGTACCTCGATGCGCTCGTAGTCCTCGACCTCGGCGACGGCGGCCCGTACGACGTCCATGAGCTGGACGGGCTTGCGCCACTGGCGGGAGGGGGCCGCGCCGGAGAGGATCACGAGGCCTTCGGCGTGGCGGCGCATGCGGGTGGTCATGTGGTCGAGGCGGAAGAGGTCGGCGAGCTCCTCGGTGTCCTCGGTGCGCCGCTCCATGGTGTCGAGCAGGGTCAGCTGGCGGTGCAGGAGGACCTGGTTGCGGCGGGCGAGGTTGACGAACACCTCGGAGACGCCCCGGCGGAGCTCGGCCTGCTTGACGGCGGCCTCGACGGCGGCGCGCTGGAGGGTGTTGAGGGCCTGGCCGACCTGGCCGACCTCGTCCTTCTCGTACTCCAGGCGCGGGGCCTCGGTCTCGATGTCCACGTGTTCGCCGGCGGCGAGGCGGCGCATGACGGCGGGCAGCCGGACGCCGGAGACCTCGTGGGCCTCCTTGCGGAGCCGGGAGAGGTCGCGGACCAGGTCGCGGCCGATGCGTACGGAGAGGACGACGGAGAAGACGAGGGCGATGAAGCCGAGGACGCCGGCGATGGCCGCCTGGACGAGGACGTCCATGGCGACGGGTTCGACGCGCTTCTGGTAGCGGTCGCCGGCGGCGGTGCCCATGGCGGCGAGGTCGTCGAGGACCTTGTTCGCGGCCTCGTCCCACTGGGCGGCGGTGATGCGCGGGTTCTTGCCCGTGCCGCCGGTGATGAACCGCTCCTCGGCGTCGCGCAGCGGCTTGGTCTCGGGGCCGCCCCAGTACTGCTCGAACTGCTCGCGGTCGTCGGCCGGGAGGATCGCGAGGTTGAACTCGTAGAGCAGCGCGCGGTTGGCGGCGAAGTCGGAGACGTGCCGGACGTCCGCCGGGGTGACGTTGCGGGCGGCGAGGGCGGCCGCGATGACGGCGTCCTCGCGGGAGAGCGTCTCGCGGGCGCGGGTGATGCCGACCAGGGCGCGGCCCTGCTTGTCCATCTCCACGTTCTCGAGGGCGTGGAGGTTCAGGAGGAAGTCGTAGCAGGGGTCGACGAGCCGGCTGTAGAGCTCCAGCGCCTGGTTCGGGTCGAGGGTGTTCTGGTCGACGGAGCGGCGCAGTGCCCCGATGCCGTGGAAGGCGTCGAGGATGGAGTCGAGGCGCTGGGCGGCCTCCGGGGCGAGCTCGTCGGAGACCTCGGGGTCTTTGGCGTTCTTGCTGATGCGGTCGACGAGTTCGTCGGTGGCGGCGCGGCGCTTGGTGAGTTCGGCGGTGGCGGTGGAGGCGCGGGGGTCGCCGAGGACGACGAGGGTCTGGCGGCGTTCCTTCTGGATGACGCGGACGACGTCTTCGACGGGGTAGCCGACCTTGTCGATGACGTAGGCCACGTCGAGGAGTTCGAGGGCCTGGCGGCCGGTGAGCACGGTCGCGAAGCCCCAGAGGGCGGTGAGGGAGACGAGCGGCACAAGGAGCAACGCCACGATCTTCCGGCGGATGGACTTCCCGCGAAAGCGCATGGCCTCCCCAGCCTCCCCCAGCTCAACCCCGTTGTCGGGGGTCGGTGTTCCGTCATTTAAACGGCGTGAGCCTACTACTGCCGGGGAGCGGCTTCGAAGGCGTGTCCGGACGTTTTCGGCCGGGGCTCTAGGCGTAGATCACCAGTTGTCCGATACATCCGGTCAAGTGCGGTCCGTTATGTGGCAGATGACACTTGGTGGGGTGTCGGTTCCCGCAACCGAATGGATGGCTGGAATTCTTCGTTCCGGGATGGGCAGGAGCTGGGGAGGAGTCCGGTGGATACGGGAATCTCTCGGCGGTGCCGAACGTCTAGCTGGTTGAGGGGACGGGGCGGGGGGAGCGTGCGATGGGGATGTACGAGGACGACGGGGCCGTGGTGGGCGCGCGGGGGCGGTCGCTGTGGGAGGAGGAGCCGGCCCGGCGGCGCCGGATGCCGGATCCGGTGCGGGATTCGGCGGTGCGGGCGGTGCTGATCGTGGCCGTCACCCTGACCGGGGCGACGGTCACCTTCTTCCTGATGGTGACCGGCTCCTGGCTGGCCCTCCCGATGGCGCTCTGCGCGATAGCGGGGACGGTCGTGGCCACGTGGGGCGTGCTGGACGTGCTGATCACCCGGCAGATGTGGAACCAGCGGTACGGGGTGGTGTCCGAGCCGAGCAGCACGGCCCGGGACCGCCGGCGCGAGCGGCGCCGGGCCCGCCGGCAGGCCCGTCCGCAGCCGGGCGGCGGCGGGACGGGCCGAATACCGCGGGGCGGCGGCGAGGCCCCGGGTCCGCGCCCGGCCGCGTGGCCGCCGCCGGGCGCGGACCGGCGCTACCGGGCGAGCTAGCGGACACCCCCAGCGCCGGGGCCGACGGCCGTACGGGCCCGGCGGGCCGCGGTCAGGAAACCGTCGTGGAGCGGCGGAACATGCGGGTCGCCGTGATCTCTCCGTGGATGGTCTCCTCCTCCGGGGACTGCTGGGGCAGGCCCGGGCGCAGGTGCTCCTCGACGCTGATGTACTTCAGGCCCGCCCGCAGGTCGGCGTCGTTGCGCAGCCGGATGACCAGCGGGAACTCGGCGAGGGCCGTGGTGTCGAACAGGCCGGTCGTGTAGAGGAGCTGGACGCCGAGCGCGTCCGAGACGGCCCGCTGGAGTTCCAGCAGGTACGTGGCGTTCGCCCGCCCGATCGGGTTGTCGAGGAACAGCGTGCCCGCGTGGCGGTGCTTGTCGTGGCCGCGGTCGTTGCTGCGCAGCGCCGCCATCGTGCAGTACAGCGCGATCGCGGCGGTGAGGAGCTGGCCGCCGGAGAACACGTCGCCCATCTGGCCCACCGGCACGCGCTCGGCGCGCAGCACCGCGTCCGGCTTCAGGATCTCGACCGAGATGCCCTTGGGCTCCAGCGCCGCCTGCACTCCGCGGAGCAGCAGGGACATGCCGTCGCGGCGGCCCTCGCCGAAGGAGGCGGTGCTGTTCTTCTTCACGGCCGCGCGGGTCGCCTCGTCGATGACCTCGCCGAGGCGCTCGGTGAGGGTGGCCTGGTCCGGCTCCTCGAAGCGGATGCGCAGGAACTCCTGGCCCGACCACTCCCCCAGGCCCTCGGGGAGCTGGGAGAGCCGCTGTGCGGAGCGCAGGGTGGCCAGCGCGGACTCCACCAGTCCGCGCAGCCGGTCGACGATGCTGTCGCGGTTGCGCTCCAGCTGGGCCAGCTCGTCGGTGAGGACGCGCAGCCGGGGCGCGAAGGCCGCCGCCCAGGCCGCGGCGTGCTCGGGCAGGGCGGAGGCGGGCAGTTCGCGGATCTGCTGGCGCGCGGGGGTGCGTACCTGCTCGTAGCGGTTGGCGTTGGCGTGGCGGACCAGGATGTCGCTCGCCTCGCGCACCGCCGACTCG
Source organism: Streptomyces sp. WM6372 (assembly GCF_001279655.1). Lineage (NCBI taxonomy): Bacteria > Bacillati > Actinomycetota > Actinomycetes > Kitasatosporales > Streptomycetaceae > Streptomyces > Streptomyces sp. WM6372. The sequence continues at coordinate 18,639 of NZ_LGDB01000225.1, forward strand.
GCGGCCGAGAGGTCGGCCGCGCAGCCGCGCAGGGAGCGGCGGGCCTCGGCGGCGGACTGCCGGGCCTCCTCCAGCGTGCCCGGGTGGGCGGCCGGCTCCTGCTCGTCGTCCTGGTGGGTGTGGTCGCGCAGCAGGTCCCGCAGCATCGCCGCGGTCTCGTCGAAGCCTCCGGCGCCGTCCTCGGCGGTGCGGTGGGCGCGCAGCAGGTCGGCGTGGGCGGCCCGGGCGGTCTCGACGGCCGCGGTGTGCGCGGCGAGCTGGGCGGTGGCGGTGCGCAGGAGGGCCTGGGCCTGCTCGACGTCGCCGGGGATCAGGTCCTCGGGCAGGTCGGTGTGGGCCTCGCCCTCGGTGGGGGCGTGCCGTTCGGCCTCGCCGCGGAGCCGGCCGAGCTGCTCGCTGGCGACCTGCGCGCGGGTCTCCAGCATCTGTACGAGGGACTCGGCGCGGGCGGCGGCCGCCTGCCGGGAGGGCCCGTCGGCGCCGTCGGTGCCTTCGAGGAGCTGGGCGGCGCGGGTGCGGACCTTGTTGGTGAGCCGGTCGAGTTCGGCGAGGGCGGCGCTCTCGTCGCTCTCGGCGCGTGCCTGTTCGGCGCGCAGGTCGGCGCCGACGCCGACCTTCTCGTACAGCCGGGAGGCGGCCCGGTAGGCCTCGCGCAGGTCGGGCAGGGGCGCCTTGGCGCTCCCGTCGTCCTCGGGCAGGGCCTCGGGGGCGCCGGCGATCTCGGTGCGCTCGGCGCGCAGCGCGCGGGCGGTGCGGCGGGCGTCGTCGGCGGCGCGCTGGGCGGCGCGGCGGTCCTCGTCGGCGGCGCGGGCCCGGTCCAGGCAGACCTCGGCGCGGGCCTCGGATTCGGCGGCCTCGTCGGCGAGTTCCCGGACCTTGGCCTGCCAGCCGGCGCGTTCGCGCAGCCGGAAGGCGAGCCCGGCGAGGGCGTCGGCGGCTCGGCGGGCCCGCTGGGCGGCGTCCTGGCGCTCGTCGCGGACGCGGGCGGCATCGGCGGCGGCCTCGTCGGCCTCGGCGCGTACGGTACGGGCCTCCGCGAGCTCGGCGTCGGCCTCCTCGGCGAACGTACGGGCGGCTCCTGCCTGCTGCGCGAGCTCGGCGAGCCGGCCCGGCGGGCAGCCGGTGCGCCAGGAGGCGAGGCGGGCGGCGAGCTCGCGGTCCCCGGCGAGGCGGGCGGCCAGGTCCCGGATCTCGGTGTCGCGGGCGGTGGCGCGGGTGCGCAGCGCCTGGCGCTCCTCGTCGGCGGCGTGCTCGTCGTGCATGGCCGGGTTCGGGGGTACGAGGAACACCCCGGCGGCCGCGTCCTCGCCGTGGGCGACCGGCGGCACGGGGGCCAGCAGGGCGGCGGCCGTACCGACGGCGACGGTGGAGCGGGGCAGCAGGGCCGCGCCGGAGAGGACCTCGCGGGCCCGGGCGTGGGTGTCGGGGTCGGTGATGACGACGCCGTCGACGAGCTCGGGGCGGGCCGCGAGGACGGCGGCGTGGTCGGCCGGGTCCACGGACTGGGCGAGGTAGCGCCAGCCGGGCAGGGCCGGAATGCCGTGTTCGCCGAGGTACTCGACGGTGGCGAGGACGTCGGGGCCGGGCGGCAGCAGTCCGCCGTCGCCGAGCGCGCCCAGGATGCGGGCGTCGTCGGCGGCGGCGGTGCGCAGCTCGAACAGCTGCCGCTCGGCCGCCCCGACCCCGCGGGTGAGCATCTCGCGCAGCTCGTCGGCGTTGCGGTCGAGGTCCGCGACGGTCAGCCCGCCCCCTCCGGCGTTCCCGGCGCTGCCGGAGGCGCCGCCCGGCTGGAGGGCTGCGGCGGATCCGTTCGTGGCTCCGGCCGGGCCGGCCGGCGTACCGGACTGCTCCGGGGTGCCCGTGCGCGGGTGGGGGAGGAAGGTTTCGGGGACCGGCGGGAGGCCCAGGAGCTCCGCCAGGCGGGGGGAGGCGGCCAGGGAGGCTGCCGCCCGGTGCTCGGCGTCGTGCGCGGCCTCGGCCGCGTCGGCGGCGTCCGCCGCACGGGCGGCGGTGAGTTCGGCGCGGGATTCCGCGGCGGCGGCCTCGCGGGCGGCGTCGGCGGTGGTGCGGGCGGCCTCGCGGGACTCGTCCCAGGCGGCCACGGCGGTCTTCTCGGCGTCGCTCGCGGCCAGGGCCGCCCGCGCCGGGTCGGCGTCGGGCGCCGAGTCGTCGAGCCAGCCGGCCCGTACGGCCTCGGCCGTCTCCTGCTGGACCTCGGCGAGCCGGGTCCGCAGGTGTTCGGCCTCGCTGCGGGCCCGCTGGGCCGCCGTGGCGGCGGCGGTGGCGTCGCGGTGGGCCGTCTCGCCCGCCTCCTGGAGGCCGGCGGACCGCTCCTCCTCCTCGTTGGCGACCCGCTCCCCGTCCTCGGCGGCCGTGTGCAGGGCCCGTACGAGCGCGGCGGCGGCCGTGGCGCGGGCGGCGAGCGCCGGGGCGGCGTCCCGCTCGGCCTCCAGGATCGCGGCGGCGACCCGGGCGGAGCGGTCGGCGGCGGCGCGGTGGCGCAGCACGATCTCGGCGGCCTGCCACGCGGAGTGCAGGGTGCGGGCTTCGAGGAGCTCGCGGCGCTGGGCGGCGGCGGCCTTGTCGGCGACGGTCAGCGCCAGCGAGGCGTGCCGGTAGGCGAGTTCGGCGGAGACGGCGGCGCTGCGGGCCCGCGCGGACTCGGCGGAGGTGACGCCGTGGGCGGCTCCGGTGACCCGCTGGGCGAGGTCGGCGGCGCGGCCGCGCTCCTCGGCGGCGCGGGCGGACAGCCGCCGGGCGAGGGTGCGCGTGCGGCGCTCGGCGCCCGCGTGGACGTCGCGGAGCCGGGAGCGGGTCTCGGCGGCCTCGACGATCTTGGTCAGGAGGTCCACCGAGCCGGCCGTGAAGTCCCGTTCGGCCATCAGCTCGGTGCGCCGGCCGAGCTTGTTGCCGAAGCCGTGGACCAGGTCGGCGAGGCCATCGGTGTCGCGGGTGTCGGTGACCGCGCGCAGCAGCAGGTCCGTGAAGTCGGAGTCCTTCTTGACCGCGAAGAGGCCGGCGGCCTCGCCCTCGTCTGCGTTCATCTCGCGCTGGTAGCGGAAGAGTTCGGGGTCGAGGCCGAGCTCGGTGAGGTGCTCGTTCCAGCGGTCGTGGATCTCCTCGAAGTACACCTCCAGGTGCGGGTACGCCTTGCCGGCCTCGGTGAGGGCGTCGCGGAAGCCCTTCATCGTGCGGCGCCGGCCCCGGGCGCCGGAGGCGCCTTCGACGGGCGGGCGGACGGCGGTGGCCTCGGCGACGGGGAGGTTGTCCAGGCTCAGGCCCGGGCCGGGGCGGAAGGAGTACCAGGCCTCGGCGAACTTGCGCGGGTCGTTGGAGACCTGGCGGCCGCGCCATTCGCTGACCTTGCCGACGACCACGCACTCACCGGTCTGGGTGTGCTGCCACTCCAGGGCCACGTGGCCGCAGTCGTCGGCGAGCAGGAACTTGCGCAGGACGCCGGAGCTGGCGCCGCCGAGGGTGTTGCGGTGGCCGGGGAGCATCACCGAGAAGATCAGCTTGAGCAGGACGGACTTGCCGCCGCCGTTCTCCAGGAAGAGCACGCCGGCGGGCGCCGGGCGGCGCGGCGGGCCGGTGGGCTCGTCCTCGAAGAACTCCGCCTGGGCGGGTGCCGGGTGGGGCACCGGCTCGCCGACTCCGCGCAGGTCGAGCACGGTGTCGGCGTAGCGCGCACCGGCGGGCCCGATGGAGTAGAGGCGGATCCGGGACAGCTCGTACATGGCGGCGGACTCTCGTGAATTCTCGGTACGGAGGGCAGATGGCCGGGGGGCTGGTGGATCGGGGCGGCTCGGCGAGCGCGGCCCGATCCACGGGGCACCCGCTAGGCGTGGAAGGGCAGGCCGGCGTCGGCGGCGAGTTCCAGGTCGTCGCCCTCGGGCGGCGGCAGGAGGCTGGCGGAGCCGTCGCTGACGGGGACCACGCCGAGTTCCAGGAGCTCGGCCATGGCCGCGCTGCCCGCCATGTCGCGGACCTGGAGCTGGTAGCGGGGGGTGGTGCGGTACGTACCGCCGGCGTCGTCGCCGGTGCGCTGGAGGAACCCGGAGTCGGTGAGGAACGCGGCGGCCTTGCCGACGATGCCGGTGGTGGAGCCGGCCAGGCGGCGGGCGTCCTTGGTGGCGCCGGTCGCGCTGCGGCGGGCGTAGACGCGCCAGGCGGCTTCGAGGCCGGGGGCGTCGGTGGCCGGGTCGGTGTTCTCGCCGAGCTCCTCGGCGCGCTCCTCCAGGCGCCGGCAGGTCTGCCGGACGAAGGCGTCGACCCCGTTGACGGTGACCCGGCCGATGTAGCCGTCGTCGGCGAGGTCCTCGGGGCGGGGGAAGGCCAGGGCCGCGACGGCGAGGTGGGCGAGGCCGTGCAGGAACCGGTCGGCGGAGTCGGCGGTGGTACGGCGGGCGTAGTCGCCCATCCGGACGGCGAAGACGGAGTCCTCGCCGGCGGCGACGGCCATGCCGGCGCGCGGGGACACCTCCAGGACGACGAGGCCGAGGCCGGTGGCGACGGCGTCGGCGAGGCGGCCGAAGGCCGGGTCCTCGCGGTAGCGGCGCAGCAGTTCGGCGTACTCGGCGTCGCGGGCCGGGAGCAGCTTGGGCTGGAGCCCGAAGGCGACGAGCCGGGCCGCGTCCGCGGCGTCGGCGGGCGTGACGGCTGCGGCCGGGGCCGGCCCGGGGGCGGGCGCGACGGGGGCCGACGGCGCGTCGGCCTCGCTCCACGCGGGGTTCTCGGCGTGGTGGTCGCTCACGGGTGGGTCTCCTCGGCGGTACGGGTGGTCACGGTGGTGCGGGTGATGGCCGCGGCGGCGGGCCGGCGTTCGGGCCCCGCCCCGGTGGACGGTGCGCGACGAGCCCACGCGGGCGCGGCCCGCAGGGCTCCGGGCGGAGCGAACGCCCCGACACCGGCCCGCGGCTGCGGCTGCGGCTGCGGCTGCGGCAAGGCAGCCGCGGGCGCGTGCCCGCGCGGAGCCGGGGGCGCTTTCCGCCCGGCCCGGCCGGCGGCGGTGTTCACGCCGCCTCCGTGCGGTCCGCGGCCATCGCGGCCGCGTCCAGGAGGGCCGTGCCGACGATCAGGTCCGCGCCGCCGAACTCGGGGTCTTCGAGCGGGGTGCCGTCGTCCACGGCGAAGAGCAGCCGCTCCTCGCCCTGGCGGTACGCCGTGCCGACGGCCGGGCTCGCCGCGTGGACGGCCAGCAGGGCCACCAGGTACGGCAGGTCCGGGTCGCTGCGCCGGGCCTGGGCCAGCAGGCCCGAGAGCCGGCGCGGGGCGTCGTGCGGCAGGTCCAGGAGCTCCATCGCGGCGGCGAGCTGCTCCTCGCTGAACCGGCTGTCGTCCGGCGTCGCGATGAGGTCCGGCTCCGGCATCTCCGCGCCGAGGTGCTCGCGCTCCACCGGCGGCGTCAGCAGTATCTCGACGAGGTCGGCCACGCGCACCGAGACCGGGGTCCGCAGCCCGACCGCCGACGCGAAGAAGGCGTCCGTGACCCGGCAGGCCCGCGCCAGCGGCAGCGGCAGCACGGGCGCGACGAGCTGCCCGTACAGGTCGATCCCGGAGCGCGGCGCGGGGGCCGCGAAGGCCTGCCGGTCCTGCTCGGCGCGGAACAGGGGGCCCGCGTCCAGCAGCCTGGACTGGAGCTGGGTGTGGCGGCGGATGCAGTCCTTGACGATGTCGACGAGCTCGGCGGCGCGCCGCTTGTTGTCGGGTTCCTCGGCCTCGTCGCGCGCCCGGCGGATGTTCGTCAGGATCGCGTTCTCGTGCCGGTAGCGGTCGGCGACGTGGTCGAGGGCCTCCTCGATCATGTCCGGCACCGACTGCAGCCAGTCCACCGCCCGCACGTTGCGCCGGGTCGCGTCCAGCGTGCGGCGCAGGGTCTCCGCGTACTGCACCGTGCGGTACCGGGCCTGCTCGGCGGCGAGCTGGGCGTCGGCGAGCCGGCCCCGGCTGATCAGGACCTCCAGCTTCACCTCGGCCGCGATCTGCGCGCTGGTGACGTCCGTGTCGAGGGCGCCGACCAGCACGTTGACGGCCTCGTCCGTCGTGCGGAGGTAGACCGCCCCGCCGTAGCCGGGGACCTCTTCGATCAGCTTGAAGTCGTAGTCGCGGCGGACGTACACCCCGTCCGGGCCGAACGTGCCGTAGATCGCGCGGAAGCCCCGGTCGACGCTGCCGACGTTGATCAGGTTCTCCAGGACCCAGCGGGCCACCCGCTCGTGCTCGGCCGCCGGGCGGTGCGGTGCCTGCGCGGCGACGCGCGGCAGCAGCCTGGCCACTATCTGCTCGTGGTCCGCGCCGGTGTCGAAGTCCATGTTGAGCGTGACCAGGTCGATCGCGGAGAGCGCGACCTCCGCCATCGCGTAGATCCCGTACTCGCCGGCGAGATTGGCCTTGCGTACGTCGAGGTCGTGCAGCGGGGCGGTGCAGGCGAGCGCGCGCAGCCGCCGGGCCAGGCCCTCGTCGGCGGCCGGGCCCGGCGCCGGGGACGGAAGGGTCTTCGCCGGGGCGGGGAGAGTCACGGACAAAGACTAGGCGCTGACCCTGACAACATCCCAAACGGCATGGTTCGGCCGGATCGGTCCCGGGGGCCGCCGGCCGTTCCCGCCGGACACGCCGTGTTCGGCGGTCGCACGTTCTACGCTCACCGCATGGCTTCCATGATCACACCTCTGATCGACCTCAACGCCGATCTCGGCGAGGGCTTCGGGCGCTGGACGCTGACCGACGACGAGGCCCTGCTGTCCGTGGTCACGAGCGCCAACGTGGCGTGCGGCTTCCACGCCGGTGACCCGTCCATCATGCGCCGGGTCTGCGAACTCGCCGCGGAGCGGGGCGTCCGGATCGGCGCGCAGGTCTCGTACCGGGACCTGGCGGGCTTCGGGCGGCGCGCGATGGACGTACCGGCGGGCGAGCTGGCCGACGAGGTGGCGTACCAGATCGGGGCGCTGGAGGTCTTCGCCCGGGCGGCCGGCTCCACGGTGTCGTACGTGAAACCGCACGGTGCGCTCTACAACCGCACGGTCCACGACGCCGACCAGGCGGGCGCGGTCGTCGCCGGGGTCCGGACGGCGGCCGGGGCCGGTGACCTGCCCGTACTGGGCCTGCCGGGTTCTCTGCTGCTGGCCGCCGCCGAGGCGGCGGGGCTCACGGCCGTACCGGAGGCCTTCGCCGACCGGGCCTACACGCCGGCCGGAACGCTGGTGCCGCGCGGCGAGCCGGGGGCGGTGCTGCACGACCCGGACGCGGTGGTCGCCCGGGCGGTCGCGATGGCGACCGAGGGCGCGGTGACGGCCGCCGACGGCTCCCGGGTGGCGCTGGAGGCGCGCTCGCTGTGCCTGCACGGGGACACCCCGGGGGCGGCCGGGCTCGCGCTGCGGGTCCGCGAGGCGCTGGCCGCCGCGGGGGTCCGGGTCGAGGCCTTCGCGTGAGGCCTCTGGTGGTGGGCGGCGAGGCGCTGCTGATCGAGCTGGACTCGGCGGCGGAGGTGGCGGCGCTCCACGCGGAGCTGCTCCGGCGGCGGGACGCGGGCGAGCTGGGCGGCGTACGGGACCTCGTACCGGCCGCGCGGACCGTGCTGCTGGACGGTGTCCGCGAGCCGGGCACGCTGGCGGAGCGGATCGCGCGCTGGGAGGTGCCGCCGCTGGCGGAGACCGAGGGGCCGCTGGTCACCGTCCCGGTGCGGTACGACGGGCCGGACCTGGCGGAGGTGGCCCGGCTGTGGGGGGTCGCGGAGCGGGAGGTGGCCGGGATCGTCGGCGAAACCGTCTTCCGGGTGGCCTTCTGCGGGTTCGCGCCCGGCTTCGGCTACCTGACCGGGCTGCCGGAGCGCTACCACCCGCCCCGGCGGGACACCCCCCGTACGGCCGTCCCGGCGGGCTCCCTGGCCCTCGCCGGCGAGTACGCGGCGGTGTACCCGCGCTCCTCCCCCGGCGGCTGGCAGCTGATCGGGACGACGGACGCGGTCCTGTGGGACCCGGAGCGGGAGCCCGCGGCGCTGTTCGCGCCGGGGGTACGGGTGCGGTTCGAGGAGGTGGCGGGGTGAGGGGCGCCGCGCTGGAGGTGCTCCGGGCGGGGGCGCTGACCACGGTCCAGGACCTCGGGCGGCCCGGCCACGCGCACCTGGGGGTGCCGAGGTCGGGCGCCCTGGACGCGGGGGCGCACGCGCTGGCCAACCGGCTGCTGGGCAACCCGCCGGAAGCGGCCGCCCTGGAGACCACCCTGGACGGGGTCGGCCTGCGGGCGCTGGCCCCCGTGACGGTGGCGGTCACGGGCGCGCCGTGTGCGGTACGGGTGTCAGGCAGCCCGGTGGCCTGGGGAGCGCCGGTCCTGCTCCGGGCCGGGGCGGTGCTGGAGGTGGGCCGGGCGGAGTCGGGGGTGCGCAGCTACGTCGCGGTGCGGGGAGGGTTCGCCGTACCGCCGGTCCTGGGCAGTCGCTCGACGGACCTGCTGTCGGGGCTGGGGCCGCCGGTCCTGTCGGCCGGGACCCTGCTGCCGGTGGGCCCGGCCGGTCCGGATCCGGTCCGCGGGGCGGATGCGCCGGCGGCGCCGGGGATGCCGGCCGAACTGGTGCTGCCGTTGCGGCCGGGACCGCGGGCGGACTGGTTCGAGCCGGCTTCGGTCGCGGCCCTGTGGCGCACGGAGTTCCGGGTCTCCCCGGCGTCGAACCGCATCGGTCTGCGCACCGAGGCCGGGACCCCGCTGATCCGCGGCCGCGGCGGTGAACTCCCGAGCGAGGGCATGGTCCTGGGCGCGGTCCAGGTCCCCCCGGACGGCCTGCCAGTGGTCTTCCTGGCCGACCACCCGGTGACGGGCGGCTACCCGGTGGTGGGCGTGGTCCCCGCGGGCCCGGCCCTCGACGCGGCGGCCCAGGCCCGGCCGGGGGTGCCGGTGAGGTTCGTGAGGGCCCGATGAATCGGTCGAGGGGATCCGGCCGGGGACCGGGTGGGACCGACCCCGAGGGGCGGACCCTCGTCATCGCACGGACCGCGCGGTGCGTGCGGCGCGGCACGGCGTCCCGGCGGCCGTGACGCCTCGGCCCGGCCCCCTCGTCAGGGGGCCGGGCCGGGGTCCGTCCGAGTGGGGGCGGGCCGGGGCTACACGGCCGACTCCGGAGTGATCCGGCTGCGCACCGCCGACTGGACGTCCTCTTCCTCGGCGGGGTCGGCCGCCAGGCGGCGCAGGCGCGGGGCGACCCGGGCGTCTGCCGTCTCCGCGTGGCGGGCCGCCACCTCGCGGGTGGTCTCCTCGCAGTCCCAGAGGCATTCCACGGCGAAGCCGGCCGCGAAGGACGGGTCCGTGCTGGCCAGGGCGCGCGCCGCGCGCCCGCGCAGGTGGGACGAGGCCGTCTCGCGGTAGATGTGGCGCAGCACCGGTGCCGCGCAGCTGATGGACAGCCGGCCCGCCCCGTCGACCAGGGCGAACAGTCGCTGGGCGTCCGGCCCGGAGCCGCGGACCGTGGAGCGCAGGGCGCCCAGTACGAGTCCGGTGTCCTCCATGCCGCCCCGGGCCGCCAGCAGCGCGGCCGCGGCCGCGCCCAGTGCGTCGGGGCGGTGGATCCACTGCCGGGCCCGGTCGACGGCGGCGGGGCCGCACATCCGCTCGTAGGCGGCCACGGCGGGCTCGTCCCCGGCGGCTTCGATGAGGTCCAGTACGGCCGGGTTCTCCGGCTCGGCGAGGACCAGGTGGTGCAGGGCGGTGGCCCGGGCGGCCTCTCCGCCCGCGCCGGCGGCGGCGAGGATCGCGGAGCGGTCCTCGGGCGCCGCGACGGCGGCGAGGCAGCGCGCGGCGGGTACGTGCAGCGGGGTGCCGCGGCGCAAGCCGTCGGCGGCCCAGTCGAAGACGGCCTGGACTCCCCAGCCGGGCCGGGGCCCGTTCGGCGTGAGCTGGCGCTGCCAGCGGTCGAAGGAGCCCTGCTGGCGGGCCGCGCGCAGGCGGTCGCCGTACTCGGGTGACTCCTCCCACAGACACCAGGGCCGGGGCTCGTAGGCGTCGCGGACGGCGGCGGCCAGCCGCGCCTCGCCCTCGGCGTCGGCCGGGAATCTGGCGAGCACGGGCGCGGCGAGCCCGCGCAGCCCCTCGTCGTCGTCGCGCAGGGCGAGCTCGTCGAGGGCCCAGGCCCAGTTGGCGCCGGAGGCGGCGTAGCGGCGCAGCAGCATGAGCGCGTCGTCGCGGCCGTACGAGGCCAGGTGGCCCAGGACGGACAGGGCGAGGCCGGTCCGGTGGTCCGTGTCGTCGACGAGGTCGTCGGCGCTGAAGAGGTGGCTCTCGATCGCGCCGAGGGGGCCGTCGAGATCCAGGTACAGGCGCGCGTAGTACAGCGAGCGGTTCTCGACCTGCCAGTCCTGGCGCGGGTCGCTGACCACGCACTGGTTGAGGGCCGCGAGGGCCTCCGCCCGGGGCGCCGCAAGGGCGTGCAGCGTGCCGTCGCCGCGGCCCCGCTGGAGGAGCCCGAGCAGGGTGCCGCTTGGCGCTATGACTGGTTCGAACATGGGAATGGCCTCAAATCAAGCTGGGGACGCAACCGGGAATCGGGATTCACAGGGCCGCGTAACAGCATGTGAGGACGTCCGCCGTCATGTTCCGCTCGATGTAGACCATTGCCTTCTCACTCTCGTCGGTGCTCCGCGACCACGTCGGCCGGGTTTGCGCAGGGGATGGGCCCGGACACCCAACGTGTCCTGCCCGCTCCTGCCCGTCCGCCGCGTTCACGAATCGAATCCGTCGCCATGATGACCCAGCCGGATTGTGCGCCGCGACCACATTTACGGCCGCCGTGACCATTCCGTGAGGTGGCGGGCCGGTCAGACCCTGCCAGGTCACGGGCAAAAGCGGACTACTCGGCTCCGAAGAGTTCCAGCAGGTCGGCCTTGGCGAACATGCGGGCGGTGTCCACGGCGGAGGGGGTTCCGGCGGCCGGGTCGGCGCCGCCGGCGAGCAGCGCGCGGATGACGGTCTCCTCACCCTTGAAGACGGCGCCGGCGAGCGGGGTCTGGCCGCGGTCGTTGGCACGGTCGGCCTCGGCGCCGCGGGCGAGCAGGGCCGTGACCGTGGCGGCGTGGCCGTGGTAGGCGGCCAGCATGACGAGGGTGTCGCCGCGGTCGTTGGTGAGGTTGGCCGGGACTCCGGCGTCCAGGTACGCGGTGAGCGTCTCGGTCTCGCCCTGGCGGGCGAGGTCGAAGATCTTGGTGGCCAGCTCGATGACGTCCTCGTCGGGAGCGCCCTGGGAGCCGCCCTGGGTGGGCTCGTGCTCGCTCATCTGTCGTACCGCCTTCCACTCGCTGTTGACGTGAGATTCCCCGGGCCGGGGCGGGCAGGGGGCCGTACGGCGCTGCGACCGTACGGGTGAATCGCCAGAGTAGCGCCCGGACCTGCACATACGGGGCCCCGGCCGAGGCAAGGATCCCCTTCGCGGCGGACGCGCCAGCCGGACTGCGCCGGGCAAGTGAAAAAAGCCGGGATTCACCCGTATGCACCTTTTATCGCATTGATACTTCCTGTGAGCCTGGAACAACTGATGGTGACCGTCCCCACCCACCAGGAGAACCTCTCATGATCCTGTCCATCTCAGGCGTCGTCCTGCTCGGCATCATCGCCTTCCTCTTCTTCAAGAAGGACGGGATGAAGCTGTCTCACGCGTTCGTCTGCGCGCTGTTCGGCTTCTTCCTCGCCGGCTCCGCCATCGCCCCGAGCATCACGGCGAGCACGGCGAGCCTCGCGAGCCTCCTCGGCGGGATCAAGCTCTGACCCCGGCCCCACCGTTCAGCACCACCCGACTCCAGGAGACGACCGTGGCCCGGCGCCCACTCCCCCGCATCCTCAGCAGCGGCACCACGTCGCTGGCACGGGGCCGCGACCTCGCTCGCACGGCCGCCGACGGCGCCACGGACGTCCTCCATCCGCTCCTCGTCATCGGGCGCGGCCTGCGCATCCTGGCCGCGGCCGGGCGGCGCAAGGTGGCCCAGACCCCGAAGGACAAGCGTGGTCCCGCGCTGTTCCTCGGCGCCGCCTGCGTCCTCGTGGTCGCGCTCGTCCCCTACGGTCCGCTGTTCGCCCTGATCACCCTGATGGCGGCCGCGGCCTGGCAGGGACGCGACCGGACCCCGGTGAAGACCGGGCCCAGCGAGGCCGAGACCGAACGGCTCGGCTCCCTCTACGAGGCGCTCGTGCCGTACTTCTCCATCCCCGAGGACCCGAACCCGCTCTTCGCCCACGGCGGGGAGTGGGACAAGGCCTTCAGCGACTACGCCTTCGACGAGGCGGGCCGCGTCACCCGGCTCCGGATCCGCTACCCCGCCTACTTCACCGACGGCGAGGCCGCCTCGCGGGCCCGGATCGAGACCCTGCTGCACGCCAAGTCCGGGCGCGGCCGGGAGTACCTCTTCGACTGGGACGAGGAGGGCAACCAGCTGGACCTGACCGTGCTCGCGCCGCTGCCGACGGGCATCGCCGCGCAGCCGTTCGTCACCTCGCCCGGCGAGACCGTGCTCGGCTTCACCGACGCCACCTCCGTGCGGCGCACCCTGCCGGTCCTGGAGGACGACGAGCCGCGCGACGTCCCGCCGGTGATCTGGCGCACCGGCCCCCGGTCCACCGAGCCGCACCTGCTGGCCGTCGGCCGGCCCGGCAGCGGCACCTCCTCGCTGCTGCGCTCGATCGCCCTCCAGGCCCTGCACCACGGCGACGACGTACTGATCGTGGAGGGCGGCGGCAGCGGGGAGTTCTCGTGCCTGTCCGGGCGTACGGGCGTCCTGGCCGTGGAGTGCGGTCCGGCCGGGGCGCTGGCCACGCTGGAATGGGCCGCGCGCGAGACCGAGCGGCGGCTCATCGCCGCGCACCGGGCCCGCGAGGCCGGCCGGCCCGCGCCCGAGGACACCCGGCGGCCGCTGTGGATCCTGCTGGACCGGCCCAGCGTGCTCGCCCACCTCGCGACCGCCGAGGGGAGCCCCGACCCGCTCTCCCAGCTCCAGGTGCCGCTGCGGCACGGGCGCGCCGCGCACGTCACGGTCGTGGTGGCCGAGCAGTTCGACCACCTGGAGCTGCTGAACGACGCCGTCTGGCAGCACACCCGGGCCCGGATCGTGCTCGGCCCGGCCACGGCCCAGCAGATCACCGACGTACTGGGGCTGCCGCCGCACACCACGCCGACGGCCCAGGTGCCGCCGGGGCGCGGGTACGCGCGGCTCGGCTCGGGTCCCGTGCACCGGTTGCAGGTGCCCGCCACGCCGGACCCGTACGACGACGCCGCGCACCCGGGACACCGCCAGGCGGTGCTGGAGCTGCTGCCGGGGCGGCAGCTGCCGGGCCCGGGCGGGCCGGGCCGGGTGGCGCCGGCGAAGGCGCTGCACATCGTCCAGCCGCCGGCCCGGGCGCAGGGCCCGTCGACCGACGCCGAGGAGGGCGGGGAGGTCCCGGCCGAGGCCCCGCCGGCCCGCGGGCCCTGGCCGGTGGGCCCCTGAGCCGATCGCTCCGGAAGCCCACGGCCCGTCGGCGGGCCGTGGGCTTCCGGCCGTACGTGCTCCTACGCGACGAACGTGCGCGGCGGTTCCGCGGCGCTGCCCGCCGCGCCCGTGCCGACCAGGCGGGCGGCCGCCGCGAGGCGGACCGCGGCCTCCTCGGCCACCGGCCCGCCGACGGTGAACGGCAGCCGGACGTAGCCCTCGAAGGCCCCGTCGACGCCGAACCGCGGCCCCGACGGGACCCGTACGCCGACCCGCTCCCCCACCTCGGCCAGCCGGGATCCGGACAGCCCGCCCGCGCGGGCCCACAGGGTCAGCCCGCCGCGCGGCACCTCGAACTCCCAGTCCGGCAGCTCCCGGCGCACCGCCGCGACCAGCGCGTCCCGGTTCTCCCGGGCCTGGTCGCGGCGGATCTGCACGGCCTCCGCCCAGCCTCCGGTCCGCATCAGCCAGTGCACCGCGAGCTGTTCCAGCACGGGCGTGCCGAGGTCGGCGTACGCGCGGGCCGCGACGAGGCTGCGGATCACGTCGGGCGCCGCCCGGACCCAGCCGATCCGCATGCCGGCCCAGAAGGCCTTGCTGGCCGAGCCGACGGTGATCACGGAGGAGCCGGCCGGGTCGAAGGAACAGACCGGACGCGGCATCTCCAGCGCCGGGTCGAGCCGGAGCTCGGCCATGGTCTCGTCGACGACGAGCACGGTGCCGGCCGAGCGGGCCGCCTCCACCATGGCGCGGCGCTGCTCGTCCGAGGCGAGCGCCCCGGTCGGGTTGTGGAAGTCGGCGACGACGTACGCGAGGCGCGGCGCTGCGTCGCGCAGCACCTGCCGCCACACCGTCATGTCCCAGCCGGCCAGCCCGTCGGCCATCGCGACGGGAACGAGCCGCACCCCGGCGGCGCGCATGAGCTGGAGGATGTTGGCGTAGGAGGGGGATTCGACGGCAATCCGCTCCCCGCGCCCGGCGAACAGGCTGCAGATGGCGTCGATGGCCCCCATCGCCCCCGTGGTGACCATGATCTGCTCGGGCATGGTGGGGATGCCGCGCTCGGTGTAGCGGTCGGCGAGCATCCGCCGCAGCGCGGGCAGCCCGGCGGGGTAGTCCCCGTGGGTGTGCGCGTACGGCGGGAGCTCCTCCAGCGCGCCCTGTACGGCCTTCGTGAGCCAGGGCTCGGGGGCCGGGAGCGCGGCGCAGCCGAGGTCGATCATCGAGCCGAGGGATTCGGGCGGCAGCGGCTCCAGGCCCCGGGCGGGCAGCGGGTTCCCGGCCGGCACGGAGGTCCAGCTGCCGGCGCCGCGGCGGGACTCCAGGAAACCCTCCCCGCGCAGCGCCTCGTACGCGGCGGCGACGGTGGTGCGGGAGAGGGAGAGGGAGACGGCCAGCTCGCGCTCGGCGGGCAGCCGGGCGGCGACGGGGACGCGGCCTTCGAGGACGAGCAGCCGGATGCCGTCGGCCAGGGTCCGGTACGCGGGCAGTTTGCGCGCCCCGGGGACGCCGGGGCGCTCCTGCTGTGAGGTGATGAGACGGGCGAGCTGTGCGGCACCCACCGCCGAGGTCCACTCTGCCATGCTGTCCGGTCCACCTTCGTAGAATTGGCCCCGCCCCACCCCGGGTACGGCCGGTATTGGATTGCTCGAGCCCCCACAGCCTGTCATGCCCGGGGCCACCGGGACCAGGGGAGCCGCCACGTTCACCGTGTGGCCGCCGTGCGGCCACACGGCCGCTCACTCCGGACGGGGCGCACGGTGCATACTGCGACGGGTGACGCACGTACGCCTTCGCCATCCGTATCTGGACCACCCGGCTCCGATCCCCTTCGCGCACCGGGGAGGTGCCGCGGACGGGCTGGAGAACACCGCCGCCGCCTTCCGGCGGGCCGCCGACGCGGGCTACCGGTACTTCGAGACCGATGTGCACGCCACCGCCGACGGGAAGCTCGTCGCCTTCCACGACTCCACGCTCGACCGGGTCAGCGACGGGCAGGGCCGGATCGCGGAGCTGACCTGGAACAAGGTCCGCCAGGCGCGGGTGGCGGGCACCGAGCCGCTGCCGCTGTTCGAGGAGCTCCTGGAGGAGTTCCCCGAGGCCCGCTGGAACGTCGACATCAAGTCCGAGTCGGCCCTGCACCCGCTGGTCAACCTGATCGCCCGGGCGGGCGTCTGGGACCGGGTGTGCGTGGGCTCGTTCTCGGAGAGCCGGGTGGCCCGCGCCCAGAAGATCGCCGGCCCCCGGCTGGCGACCTCGTACGGGGTGCGCGGGGTGATCGGCCTGCGGCTGCGCTCGTACGCGATCCCGGCGGCGCTGCGGGTCGGGGCGGTGGCGGCGCAGGTTCCGGAGTCCCAGGCGGGCATCCGCGTGGTCGACCGCCGGTTCGTACGCACCGCGCACGAGCGGGGACTCCAGGTGCACGTGTGGACCGTGAACGAACCGGAACGCATGGAGGCGCTGCTCGACCTGGGAGTCGATGGCATCATGACCGACCAGATCGACATCTTGCGCACGGTGCTGGACCGGCGCGGGGCCTGGGCCTGACCGCCCGCAGGGCCGCCGCGCCCGGTGGGGCGGCCGCAGCGGTACGGGGACCAGCGAGGGGGCACGCATGAGTGCGCAGACCACAGAAGAAGCGGAACCGGGCGCGGAGGAGGGCAGAACCGCCGCCGCGGCGGCCCGCAAACGCGAGCAGCACGGCTGGTACTTCTACGACTTCGCCTGCTCGGTCTACTCCTCGACCGTGCTGACGGTGTTCATCGGCCCGTACCTCACGACGATGGCCGAGGCCGCCCAGGACGCGCAGGGGTACGTCCACCCCCTGGGGATCCCGGTCCGGTCGGGCTCGTTCTTCGCGTACGCCGTCTCGATGTCGGTGATCGTCGCCGTGCTGGCCATGCCCCTGGTGGGCGCGGCCGCGGACCGCACGGGCCGCAAGAAGCCGCTGCTCGCGGCGGCGGCGTACACCGGCGCCGCGGCGACCACCGCGATGTTCCTGCTGGGCGGCGACCGCTACCTGCTGGGCGGCGTCCTGCTGATCGTGGCGAACGCCGCGATGTCGGTGTCGATGGTGCTCTACAACTCCTACCTGCCGCAGATCGCGGAGCCGGCGGAGCGGGACACCGTCTCCTCGCGCGGCTGGGCGTTCGGCTACACGGCCGGTGCGTTCGTCCTGATCCTGAACCTGGTCCTGTTCCAGTCGCACGAGTCCTTCGGGATATCCAAGGACGCGGCGGTACGCATCTGCCTGGCCTCGGCGGGCCTGTGGTGGGGCGCGTTCGCGATCATCCCGCTGCGCCGGCTGCGAGACCGGGCGGTGGTCCGGCCGGATGCCGGCCACGCGGCCGGGTCGGGGTGGAAGCAGCTCGTCGCCACGCTGAAGGACATGCGGCGGCACCCGCTGACGCTCTCGTTCCTGCTGGCGTACCTGGTCTACAACGACGGGATCCAGACCGTGATCTCGCAGGCGTCCGTGTACGGCAAGCAGGAGCTGAAGCTGGAGGACTCGACGCTGATCACGGCCGTGCTGCTGGTGCAGATCCTCGCGGTGGCGGGCGCGATGGCGATGGGCCGGCTGGCCGTGTCGTACGGCGCGAAGAGGACCATCCTCGGGTCGCTGGTGGCCTGGACCGTGACCCTGGCCGCCGGATTCTTCCTGCCGGCGGGTGCGCCGGTGTGGTTCTTCGCCCTGGCGTCGATGATCGGACTGGTGCTGGGCGGCAGCCAGGCACTGTCGCGCTCGCTCTTCTCGCACCTGGTGCCGGCGGGCAAGGAGGCCGAATACTTCTCGGCGTACGAGATGAGCGACCGCGGGGTGAGCTGGGTCGGGCCGCTGGTGTTCGGCCTGACGTACCAGGTCACGGGCAGTTACCGGGACGCGATCATCTCGTTGGTGGTCTTCTTCGCACTGGGTTTCGTGCTGCTCGCGCGAGTGCCGGTGCGGCGCGCGGTGGAGGCGGCGGGGAATCCTGTTCCCGAGCGGATCTGAGTGGACACGACCCGGATCTTCATACGAATTCCGAACGGATTTCGACGTTGAAGCGAAGGGCCGGTAGTGTACGCCTTTGGCCTGCCAGCCGGACCGTTACTGCGCGCTAAAGAACTGAAGACGTTGGGTGACATCTGCTGCCAGATGTGACAAAACGGGCACTGGTGGGTACAACAAGGGGCGGCACGACGGGCGACGCATCACCCGGAGCGGGAATCTATACCGCCGACCGGACGTTGACCGGATGACGACGACAGCGACACCTGTCCTGTGGGCGACAAGCCCGGGAGGCACGATTCATGAGTGAGCGAGCTCTCCGCGGTACGCGGCTCGTGGTTACCAGCTACGAGACGGACCGCGGCATCGATCTGGCCCCGCGCCAGGCGGTGGAGTACGCATGCCAGAACGGACATCGATTTGAGATGCCGTTCTCGGTTGAGGCAGAGATTCCGCCGGAGTGGGAGTGCAAGGCGTGTGGCGCCATGGCACTCCTGGTTGACGGGGACGGGCCCGAAGAGAAGAAGGGCAAGCCTGCGCGAACGCACTGGGACATGCTCATGGAGCGGCGCACCCGCGAGGAACTGGAGGAAGTGCTGGCCGAGAGGCTGGCGGTCCTGCGTTCCGGCGCCATGAACATTGCCGTGCATCCGCGGGACAGCCGCAAGTCCGCCTGACAGCCGGACGTGTAGCGGAACAACAAGCCGAGGGCCCCCGCCACGAACTGTGGCGGGGGCCCTCGGCTTGCCGCGTTTGCGCTTTTTGTTGCCGTACGTCCCCTACGCCCGTACCTCGCTCAGGGCGCCAGCTACCCCGCTCAGGGCGCCAGCGGCGGCCGGTACCCGGCGTCGGGCCCCGGCTGCTGCGGCTGCTGCCCGTCCTCGCGGATGACCTCGCCCTGGACGACCTTGCCATCGGGGTAGTGGATGCGGGCCTGCTGGAAGGCGTCGCCGAAGCCGCCCGCCGGGGCCGCGGCCATCTTGCGCTCCAGGGAGCCGGACAGCCGGCGGCCGGTCCATGCCCGGACGGGCGGGACCAGGAGGAGCAGGCCGACCACGTCGGAGAGCAGGCCCGGCAGCATCAGGAGCAGGCCGGCCAGCATGGTGAGGCCATTGCCGCCGCCGGGCTGCTGCGGGGCGGGCTGCTGCCCCTGCTGGGCCTGCTGGAAGGTGTTCGTCAGGTTCTTGAAGGCCCGCCGCCCGGCCCGCTTGATGACCAGGGCGCCGAGCACGATCCCGCCCGCGAGCAGCGCGGCGACGGCCAGGCCGCCGGCCGCGCCGGCGACCAGGCTCAGCAGCCAGATCTCCAGGATCAGCCAGGCGGCGACCGCCAGCGGAAGGAAGGTGCGGGCACGCGAGCGCCGCCGGGGGGCCGTCGAAAGGGGAACACCGGTCGTCATACCACCCAGTGTGCCTGGGGCGGCGTAAAAGCGGCCTCAGCCGGAGGTACCGGACATCCCCTAAGGGGCGTCCGGGCCCTTGGCAGAGCCCTTGTCCGTGCCCTTGGCCGTGCCGTTGTCCGGGCCCTTGGCCGCGTCCGGGCCCCCGCCCTTGGGCTTGTCCTGGCCGATCAGCTTCGCCGCGTGGCCCTTGAGCCCCCACTGCGTGACCCGCCAGAGGGCCTCCACCACGATGTCCTTGCTCATCTTGCTGTCGCCGAACTCACGCTCGACGAAGGTGATGGGTACTTCGACGACGCGGAAGCCCTGGTGCACGGCCCGGCGGGCCAGGTCCACCTGGAAGCAGTAGCCCGCGGAGGCCACCTCGTCCAGGCCCAGGCCCTCCAGGGTCTCGCGGCGGAAGGCGCGGTAGCCGCCCGTCACGTCGCGGATCGGGACGTCCAGCATCAGCCGGGAGTACACCGAGCCGCCGCGCGAGAGGAACTCGCGGCTCTTGGGCCAGTTGACCACCCGGCCGCCCGGCACCCAGCGCGAGCCCAGGACGAGGTCGGCCCCGGCCAGCGCGGTGAGCAGCCGGGGCAGCTCCTCGGGCTGGTGGGAGCCGTCGGCGTCCATCTCGACGAGGACGCCGTAGTCGCGCTCCAGGCCCCAGGAGAACCCCGCCAGGTAGGCGGCGCCGAGGCCTTCCTTGCCCTTGCGGTGCAGGACGTGCACGTGGTCGTCGGCGGCCGCGAGCTCGTCGGCGAGCTTGCCGGTGCCGTCGGGGCTGTTGTCGTCCGCGACCAGGATGTGTGCCTCGGGCACCGCTGCGCGCACGCGGCCGACGATCGGCCCGATGTTCTCCGCCTCGTTGAAGGTCGGAATGATCACCAAGGCCGTGCCGAGCGGTCCGTGCCCTCGCTGTCCGCCGTCGCTCACTGAGTCCGCCTTCGTGTTCCGGTCCGTCCTGTCACAGAGGATGACTTTAGAACAGTGGCCGGGGCCCGCGGTCCTTCGGGCCGGTCAGGCTCCCGCTGGCTGCGGGTCGCCGTGACCGTTGTCTACTGGACCGCGGGCCCCGGCCGGGGCCACCTTTCCCCCGAGCTCCTGCGGAGCAGGGGGACCCCCATCCCGGCGAAACCTTCCCTCGCCCCCGAGGCGCGGGCGCGCTGAGCAGACGGAGCCGCCCGGTACGGACGTCCGGTGGTGGACCCGGCCGAACCTATCCGGGTCCGAGCACCCGTACCGAACCGAGGCCGAACGGATCACCCCTGTGGCCGTACGAATACCTCCCGCCCGCCGACGACGGTGGCGAGGCACACCGGCAGTTCGCCGCCGGGGGTGAGGTCGGGCAGCCCGGGGGTCCCCGAACGGGGGTCCGTGGACCAGCGGGCGACCCGGTCGTCGGGGGCCTGGACCACCAGTTCGGCGGTCTCCCACAGCGCGTAGTCGGCCGGGGCGCCGGGCACGAGCACACCGGCTCCGTCGCGGCCGAGGGCCCGCCAGCCGCCCCGGGTGTGGGCGGTGAAGGCAGCCCGTACGGAGATCCGGTGCTCGGGGGTGCGGTGGAAGGCGGCCGCCCGGACGGTGCCCCAGGGGTCGAACGGGGTCACGGGGGCGTCGGAGCCGAAGGCGAGCGGCACACCGGCCTTGAGCAGGGCCGCGAAGGGGTTGAGCGTACGGGCGCGCTCCTGGCCCAGCCGGTCGGCGTACATGCCGTCCTCGCCGCCCCAGGCGGCGTCGAAGGCGGGCTGTACGGAGGCGGTGAGTCCGAGGTCCGCGAAGGCGGCGATGGTCTCGGGGGTCATCATCTCGGCGTGTTCGACGCGGTGCCGCGCGGCGCGGACGCGGGCGAGGCCGACCTTCTCGGCGGCGGCGCGCATGCCCTCGACGACGGCGGTCAGGGCGGCGTCGCCGATGGCGTGGAAGCCGGCCTGGAGCCCCGCCTCGGTGCACGCGGCGACGTGCTCGGCGACTTCGGCGGCGTCGAGGTAGCCGGTGCCGGTGTGGCCCGCGTCGGCGTAGGGGGCGTGCAGGCAGGCGGTGTGGGAGCCGAGGGCGCCGTCCACGAAGAGGTCGCCCGCGGCCCCGATGGCGCCGAGCGCCTTGGCCTGTTCGAGGTCCCGGTCCGCCCAGTAGCCGAAGACGCGGGGGCCCGGGCGCTCGCGGGCGAGGTTCAGGAGGTCCGCGAAGTCCTCGGCGGAGGAGATGTCGGGGCCGCCGCACTCGTGGACGGAGCCGATGCCGAGGGAGGCGGCCCGGTCGAGGGCGGCCCGCTGGGCCTCGGCGCGCTGGGCGGGGGTGACGGCGGCGAGCGCGGCCCTGCGGACGGCGTGGTGGTCGTCGCGGGTCAGCGGCTCGTCACCGCGGACGGAGACGGCCGGTACGAGGTCCAGCAGGGCGGTGGTGACGACGGCGGAGTGCACGTCGATCCGGCTGAGGTAGAGCGGGCGTCCGCCGGCGGCCTCGTCGAGCTCCGCGCGGCGGGGCGCTCGGCGCTCGGGCCACCGGGAGGCGTCCCAGCCGTGGCCGAGGAGCACCCGGTCGGCGGGGCGGCGCTCGGCGTACGCGCGGACGAGGAGCAGGGCGTCGGCGAGGGAGGCGGCGCCGGTGAGGTCCAGCCCGGTCAGGGCGAGGCCCGCGGAGGTGGTGTGGACGTGCGCGTCGGTGAAGGCGGGCGTGACGAGCGCCCCGCCGAGGTCGACGACCTCGTCGACGCCTTGCGCGAAGGCGTCGGCGGCGCCTTCGGAGCCCACCCAGGCGATGTGCCCCCGCTCGACGACCATCGCGGTGGCGAAGGGGTCGGCGGGGCTGTGTACCTCGCCCCCGCGGAGGAGAACGGTCCGTTCGGATGCGGGGGCTCCGGCGGCGTCGGCGGAACTGGCGGTGCGGTCGGTCATGGCCCTAGTTTCGCGGGTCCGCCGCCCCGCCTCGACCGCGCCCCCGCGGGCGCGGCGGAAAAGGCGTCACACCCGGGGCGGGCGGGCCTCGTACGGGGTGGAGAGGACCACCGTGGTGCGGGTGGCGACGTGGGCCAGGGCGCGCAGACGGCCCAGCAGGTCCTCCAGCTCCAGCGGGGTCGCGACCCGGACCTTCAGGATGTAGTTCTCGTCACCGGCGACGCTGTGGCAGGCCTCGATCTCCGGTACTCCGGCCAGCCGGTCGGCGATGTCGTCCGGCGCGCTCGGGTCGAAGGGCTTCACCGAGATGAAGGCCGTCAGGGGCAGGCCCACGGCCTCGGGGTCGACGACGGCCGCGTATCCGCGGATCACTCCGCGCTGTTCCAGACGGCGTACTCGCTGGTGGACCGCCGACGTGGACAGTCCCGTGGCCTTGCCCAGATCCGTGTAGCTCATCCGCCCGTCCCGCACGAGCAGATCAACGATCTGGCGGTCCAGCTCCTCCATTGCGCTCATAGCCGCTCAACCTAAGGCCCAAGGGCGCTCCAGGCACAGTGCTGTCCGGCCACAAGTGGCACCTGCGGCGGGCATGTGACCAAGGCCACAAGGGTATGGAGGCGTACGCCGGGATGTTGTGGTTACTCGTGCCGCGCGGCGGGAAGTGCTTGCTGTGGCCGAGGCCGTAGAACCTGCCCGCCCGGCCCACCCAAGGGGGAGTACATCCATGCTGAACACCAAGCGCGCCGGTCGCACCGAACCGGAGCCCCTGGAATTCGTCGACGCCGAGGACGGTGAGTACCTCGAAGACGCCGACGGGTTCGACGGCTTCGAGATCCACCACGCGATCTGCCCCGACTGCGGCCAGTCGATCGCCCTCGTCGCGGACGAGGAGTACCTGCCGGAGCACGCGCTCTGCCTGACCCCGTGGAACCCGTTCGGGCTCACGGTGTGCGCGGGTACGGGCCGCCCGGCCTCCGACGCGCTGCCGACGGTGGGCATGGGCCAGAACGAGCCCCAGGAGCTGGAGGTCGTTCTGCTGGATCTGCCGCAGGGTCTGGACTGGCGGACGCAGCCGTTCTCGCACGTCGGCGGTCCCGGTTCGCGTCCCGTGCGGATGCCGGCGCCGACGCTGCTGCCGCAGATGCGGCAGCACGCGCAGGCCGCCTGACGGCCTTCCCGGCCGTGTGCGCCGGATCGAGCCGTTCGAGCCGTTCGAGCCGGATCCGGCGGGATCCAGCCGGACCCGTCCTGATCTACCAGTACGTGCCCTGCACCATGGCCCGGAGGCTGGCGTGGTGCAGGATCAGGCCGTCCGGATCCGCGGGGATCTCGACCTCCCCGAAGTGCGCCTGCCGGTAGGCGATGCGCAGCATCACGATCCCGTGCCGCAGCGCCGCGTACAGGGTGTGGAACTCCATGTCCCGCGGGGTGTGCCCGGTGAGTTCGGCGTACCGGCGCTCGATGTCGTCGCGGCGCAGGAAGTCCGGCAGACCGGGCTGTCCGAAGCTCACGGTGAGGTCCTGGAAGAAGCGGTGGAGGTACACCGTCCAGCCGAGGTCGACCTCGCGCGGGGCGTACGCGGCCATCTCCCAGTCCAGGACGGCCACGGGCTCGAACCCATCGGCCCGGTAGACGACGTTGCCGATGCGGGCGTCGCCCCAGTTGAGGACGGCGGGGCCCTCGTCCGCGGGCCACAGCTCCTCCAGGCGTTCGAAGGCCCGCTCCAGCAGCGGGGACGGCGCGAGCCCGTCGACCACCCAGGCGTAGTAGGCGCGTTGGGCGTCGACATGGCGGCGCAGCGGGCTGCCGGTGCCCTCGGGGAGGAGGAACTCGGCCTCCTTCGCGGGGAACTGGTCGTGCAGCCGGGCCAGCAGCGAGATGCTCGCCTCCTGGAGCGCGGCGCGTTCGGAGCCGGTGGCGGCGTGCAGCCAGTTCCCCTCGTACGTGTAGGGCATGACGTCGGGCGGGACCCGGCCCTCGGCTCGGGCCATGACGAAGAAGGGCGCGCCGAGCGGCCCGGGGTCGGTCTCCAGCCACAGCACGCGCGGGACGGGCAGGTCGGTGTGGGCGGCGACCAGGCCCATCACGCGGTGCTGGCGGGGCATGTCGTACGTGGGGAACACCGTGTAGGCGGCCGGGTCGGCGGCGAGCCGCAGGGCGCAGCCGCGGACCGGGGTGTCGGGGTGCTCTATGTCGAAGAGCAGGGTCTCGCTGGACATGCCGTTGGACGCGGGGACCGCGACGTTGGTGACCTTCGCGCCGGGGAGCCTGCCGTCCAGCCAGGATGCGAGGAGGCGGCCGAGTTCCCCGGGCTCCCGGGTGGAGGTGCGCGGACGTGGTGCGGTGGCCATGTGAGCCCCTTCCCTACTGGGCGACGGAGGAGTAGTCGGCGAAGCCGCTCGGGTCGTGGCGGCCGAAGCTGCCGTGCTCGAAGATGCCGAAGCCGGTGCGCCCGTCGAGGGTGAAGCGGGCGGAGTGGTCGGTGACGCCGAAGGCGGCCATGGGGTGGGCGGCGGGGTCGGAGAGGTCGTAGACGCGGCGGTCGGTCCAGCCGCGGCCCTGCCAGGTGCCGTGCTGCCAGTCGGCGGCGGGCGGGTAGCCGGCGCCGACGGCGAGCGGGGAGGAGTTCAGGATCTCGACGCCGAGTTCGAGGGGTTTGCGGGCCGGGTCGGTGAGGTGGACGACGGCGCTCTGGGGGTGGCGGGTGCCGGGGCGGTAGCGGATCTCGGTCTGGGGCCAGCCGAGTTGTACGTCGTGGCGGCCGCTGTCCTCGGGGAAGACCTGGACGGCCTCGTTGAGGGTGCGGTGGCCGTCGGCGTCCTCCTGGGCGATGACCATGAGGAAGCGGTCCTCGAAGCGGACGGGGATCCAGAGCCAGTGGAAGCCCTCGGGCCGGTGCTCCTCGGCGGCGCGGCCGCCGTCCTCGCCGGGAATGGGGCGCACACCCCAGCTGCGGTCGCGGGTGCCGGTCCACTCGCCGGGGGTGAGGGCGTGCTCCTCGCCCTTGGCGCGGATGGTGCCGGTGACGTGCCCGGCCTGGACGAAGCGGCGGCCTTCGAGCATGAGGCGGTCGCCGCGCCGCTGCACGTGGTGCGGCTCCCAGACGGCGGGGAACCCGGCGGTCCAGGTGATGTCGTACGAGAGCCCGTCGGGGTCGGCGGGGTCGGCCTCGCACCGGAGGCCGATCCGCTTCAGGGGTTCGTCGACGGTGATCCGCAGCGGGCCGACGGAGAGGTTCATGCGGTCGTCGGTGAGGGCGTCGGAGGCGCGGACGGCGAGGAGTTCGTCACCGGTGCGGAGGGTGGCGTAGGCGTCGATGACCCCGGCGTTGGGGTAGACGCCGAGGCCGAGGATGAGGACGGCGCGGCCGGCGTGGTCGAAGACGTGGAAGATGCAGCGGTCGTAGGCGTTCCGGTCGCCGGTGACGAGGTGCTTCATCGACAACGGGGCCTGGTGGACGGGGTATTCGTCGAGCGGTACGGGTCGGTCCGCGGGCATGGCAAACCTCCTGGGGCAACGGGCTCGGGCAAATATGACGGTACGTCAGATGCCTGGTTCGGGGCCAGAGTTCTGTCACTCCCTGACACCCCGGCACGTCTGGCCAACGGAGGGGATCGGGGGACGCGGGACAGGGGG
>NZ_LGDB01000226.1:0-63123 GCF_001279655.1 Streptomyces sp. WM6372
GCCGGACATGAGCTGGGGGGGGGGGGTGTCGCGGGCGGGGGCGCGGGGCGGCGCCATCCGGTGCGCTTCCCGGACGGCGAGGGGCGGCGGTGGCGGTGGTCCGGGCGCTCCGGCATCGCAGGTCAGCTCCACGTCGAACGTGCATTTCGGGCGAGAAGTGGCGAGAGGTAAGGATAGCGGTCATTCCTGTCCGCCCCTCATTGCGGACGGTTTCTGTCCGGAAGCACGGGTAGCTTGCCGGGTATGGGCTCCGTACTCGACACCCGTTCACTGAACCGTGCCACGCTCGCGCGCCAGCTGCTCCTGAGCCGCGCCGCGCTGTCCGCCGAGGACGCCGTCACGCACCTGCTCGGACTCCAGGCGCAGAACGTGAAGCCGCCGTACTTCCAGCTGCACGCCCGGCTCGCCGGCTTCCGCCCCGCCGCGCTCGCGGAGCTGATGGAGTCCCGGAAAGTGGTCCGGATGGTCACCATGCGGTCCACCATCCACACCCACACCGCGCACGACGCGCTGACCCTGCGCCCGCTGGTCCAAGCCGCCCGCGACCGCGAGGTCAACGTCTTCCGCAAGGGCCTCGTCGGGGTCGATCTGGAGCGGCTCGGTGAGCTCGCCCGGGCCTTCGTCGAGGCCGAGCCCCGCACGATGGGCGAGATCCGCGCGGAGCTGCTCACGCACTGGCCGGACGCCGATCCGCAGTCCCTGTCCGTCGCCGCGCGGTGCCGGCTGCCGCTCGTCCAGGTCACGCCGCGCGGGGTCTGGGGGCGCAGCGGGCAGGTACGGCTGACCACCCTGCAGCAGTGGACCGGCACGCCGGCGGCGGGCGGAGCGCCACCGGCGCATGCCGTCGAGGATGTCGTCCTGCGCTACCTCGGTGCCTTCGGGCCCGCCTCCGTCAAGGACATGCAGACCTGGGCCGGTCTCACCCGGCTGCGGGAGGCCTTCGAGCGGCTGCGCCCCCGGCTCGCCGTCTTCCGCGACGAGAACGGCGTCGAGCTGTTCGACCTGCCCGACGCGCCCCGGCCCGACGCCGCCACCCCGGCCCCGCCCCGGTTCCTCCCGGAGTACGACAACCTGCTGCTCTCCCACGCCGACCGGACCCGCGTGATCGCCCCCGGGCTCAAGGGACGCACCTGGACGGGGAACCAGTCCCACCGCACCCTCCTCGTGGACGGCTTCGTCGCCGGGCTGTGGCACTGGGAGGAGGCATCGCTCACCGTCGAGCTCTTCGGCAAGGTCTCGAAGGCGGAGAAGGAGCACATCGTCGCCGAAGGGGAGCGCGTCATCGCCGAGATGGCCGGGAGCGGCGGCCCCGGACACGTGCGCTTCGGGTCAATCCACGGCTGACGCCGCTCTGGTGGGGCGCACCGGCGGCACGGCACGATGCCTTCCATGACGCACAACACCGGCGCCACCGCCGAGTTCCTGGCCGCACGCGACTACCTGCTCGAACGCCGCGGGGACTACGAAGCCGCCCACGCCGGATTCACCTGGCCCCGCCCCGAGCGCTTCAACTGGGCCCTGGACTGGTTCGACCACATCGCCACCGGCAACGCCGCCGACGCCCTGCGCATCGTCGAGGAGGACGGCACCAGCCGCTCCGTCTCCTTCGGGGAGCTGTCCGTACGGTCGTCCTCCGCCGCCAACTGGCTGCGCGACCAGGGCGTCGCGGCCGGCGACCGGCTCCTGGTCATGCTCGGCAACCAGCGCGAGCTGTGGGAGGTCATGCTCGGCGCGATGAAGCTGCGCGCCGTCGTCATCCCCGCTACCCCCCTCCTCGGCGCGGCGGACCTGCGCGACCGCATCGAGCGGGGCCACGTACGGCACGTCATCGTGCGCGCCGACGACACCGGCAAGTTCGACGAGGTCCCCGGCACCTACACCCGGATCGCCGCCGGCGCGGACGTACCCACCGGATGGCGGCGGCTGGAGGACATGTACGCGGCCGACGGCCATTTCAGCCCGGACGGCGAGACCCTGGCCACCGACCCGCTGATGCTGTACTTCACCTCCGGCACCACCGCCCGCCCCAAGCTCGTCGAGCACACGCACGCCTCGTACCCCATCGGGCACCTCTCCACCATGTACTGGCTCGGGCTGCGCCCCGACGACGTGCACCTCAACATCGCCTCGCCCGGCTGGGCCAAGCACGCCTGGTCCAACCTCTTCGCCCCGTGGAACGCCGGCGCCACCGTCTTCGTCCACAACTACACCCGCTTCGACGCCGAGCGCCTGATGGCGGAGATGGACCGGCACGGCGTGACCACCTTCTGCGCCCCGCCCACCGTGTGGCGGATGCTGATCCAGTCCGACCTCACCAAGCTCCGCACCCCTCCCCGCGAGGCCGTCGCCGCGGGCGAGCCGCTCAACCCCGAGGTGATCGAGAAGGTCCGCGAGGCCTGGGGCGTCACCATCCGCGACGGCTTCGGCCAGACCGAGACCACCCTCCAGGTCGGCAATTTCCCGGGGGTCCCGGTCAAGCCCGGCTCGATGGGGCGTCCGGCGCCCGGGTACGAGATCGTGCTGCTCGACCCCGTCACCGGCAAGGAGTCCCCCGACGAGGGCGAGCTCTGCGTGGACCTGCGCCCCCGGCCCGCCGGGGTGATGACCGGCTACCGGGACGACCCCGGGCGCACCGCCGAGGCCATGGCGGACGGGCTCTACCGCACCGGCGACATCGCCTCGCGCGACGAGGCCGGGTACCTCACCTACGTCGGCCGCTCGGACGACGTCTTCAAGGCCTCCGACTACAAGATCAGCCCGTTCGAGCTGGAGAGCGCCCTGCTCGAACACGAGGCCGTCGCCGAGGCCGCCGTGGTCCCGGCCCCGGACCCGCTGCGGCTGGCCGTGCCGAAGGCGTACATCGCGCTCGCCGCCGGCTGGGAGCCCGGGCCGGAGACGGCCCGGGCGCTCTTCGCGCACTCCCGCGCCGTGCTCTCCCCGTACAAGAGGATCCGCCGCATCGAGTTCGCGGAGCTCCCGAAGACCGTGTCCGGCAAGATCCGCCGCGTGGAGCTGCGGGAGCTCACCGCGGCGGGGTCGGGCGCCGAGTACGACGAGGCCGAGCTCGGCTGAGCAGCTCGTACGGACACCGCCGGGGCGGGCCGCCGACCGTAGGCAGGCCCGTCCCGGCAGGCCCGTCCCGGCAGGCCCGTCCCGGCAGGCCCGTCAGGCTGCCGGTACGTCCGGTCAGGCCGGCAGCTGCGCCTCGATCGCGGCGATGACCTCGGGGGCCTCGGGCTCGACGCTCGGACGGAAGCGCGCCACGACCTCACCGGCGGGGGAGATCAGGAACTTCTCGAAGTTCCACTGGATGTCGTCGCCCGCCTCGCCGTCGGCGTACGCGGTCTTCACCAGCTCCGTGTACAGCGGGTGCCGGTTCTCGCCGTTGACCTCGGTCTTCTCCAGCATCGGGAAGGTCACGCCGAAGCCCGCCGCGCAGAAGGTCGCGATGTCGTCGGCGGTGCCGGGCTCCTGCCCGCCGAACTGGTTGCAGGGCACGCCGATGACGGTGAAGCCCTTCTCCTCGTACGCGAACTGCAGCCGCGCCAGTCCCGAGTACTGCGGGGTGAGACCGCACTGCGAGGCGGTGTTCACCAGCAGGATCGCCTTGCCCTCGTGGGCCGCCAGGCTGGTGGGCTCGTCGGACAGGGTGGTCAGCGGGATGTCGTACAGGCTCATCGGGCTCTCCTCGGCACAGATACGGATACGTGTTCCGCCATGTGCTCCGAGCCTACGTCCTGCCCCGGCGCCCTGATCGACCCGGTCGCCCCGGTCGGCCGGGCCTCCGGCTGCCCTATGCCCCCGGGCCCACCAGGGCGTCCGCCGGGTCGTTGACCGGCTGCGGCATGCCCGTGAGGTCCATGACGAACAGCGGTATCCCGAGGTCGTCCGCGCGGGAGCGGGCGTCCTGCGTGTACCCGGCCAGCGCGAAGTAGACGCTGGTCGCGGAGGCCGTCAGTCCGTTCAGCCAGACGCACTCCACGGCCCGCAGCCCGGCCGGCGCGGTGGTCGGGTCCACCTGCGCCACCAGCCCGGGGGCCCGCAGGTCCACGGCCGCCGAGGGGATGGGCCGCCCGTCGGGCTGGCGGACGTCCTGGAACCCGAGCCACCGCAGGTACAGCGCGGCCGTGGCCACCGCGTCCCGGGCGGTACGGATGGTCACCGGGTGGAACGCGGGCCGCTGCGCGGAAGCCGCCGGAGGCCGGCCGAGGGAGCCGGGTCCGCCCGGTCCGGTGCCGCCGGGCCCGCCCGACCTCGACCGCGCCTGCCCCCATACGTCTCCCCGTGCGTCCCCGCGTACCTCTCCGCGTACGTCGGGGCGCGGACGCAGCCCGTCCCGTACGTCGCGTGTGTCCCGTACATCCCTTGCGTCCCGTACGCCGCCGCCCGGCGCGGACGCGGGCTCCACCGGATGCACCGGAATCCGCACCACCGTCCCGCACGACGCGCAGCCCAGCTCCGGATGCGGCCACTCGCTCACCCGCCCGCAGGCCGCGCAGCGCACCGCCACCCACGTGTCCGACCAGGTCCGGTGCGTCAGCGGCAGGGGCGGCGCCGCCAGGTCCAGCGGCGGGGCCACCGGGCTGCCGCAGGCGCACGGGAAGACCGGGGCGGCGTAGTCGTTCTCGCGCAGGCACGCCGGGCAGCGCACCGGTACCGCTTCCGCCATGAGTACTGCCCCTCCGTCGCTCTGCGTAGACCCATGCTCCACCACCGGCCACCGACGGGGCGAGCGTGCCCTCGATTTTCCGCTGATATTCCGCCGCGTCCCGGTCGTTCGTACAAGTCGCTTGCGCGAGACGCGGCTTTTGGTGCGTTCCGGGGTCCTGAAGCTCCTTGACGTGCCGGGACTCGCCGCTTAGCTTGTTCCGTATAGCAGAACAAAACTTCCGGATTGCGGAAATGCCCCGGAATCCGGAAGCAGCCGGACCGCCTGATCGCCTGACCGCCTGACCCGCAGGAGAACTCGATGCCTCGTATGACAGCCGCCGCCGCTGCAGTGGAGATCCTCAAGCGCGAGGGTGTGTCGCAAGCGTTCGGCGTGCCCGGCGCCGCGATCAACCCGTTCTACCGCGAGCTCAAGAACGTCGGCGGGATCAGCCACACCCTCGCCCGCCACGTCGAGGGCGCCTCGCACATGGCGGAGGGCTACACCCGCACCAACCCGGGCAACATCGGCGTCTGCATCGGTACCTCCGGCCCCGCCGGCACCGACATGATCACCGGTCTGTACTCGGCCATCGCGGACTCCATCCCGATCCTGTGCATCACCGGTCAGGCTCCGGTCGCGAAGCTCCACAAGGAGGACTTCCAGGCCGTCGACATCGCCTCGATCGCCAAGCCGGTCACCAAGGCCGCGACCACCGTCCTGGAGGCCGCGCAGGTCCCCGGCGTCTTCCAGCAGGCCTTCCACCTGATGCGCTCCGGCCGCCCCGGCCCGGTCCTCATCGACCTGCCGATCGACGTCCAGCTGACCGAGATCGAGTTCGACCCGGAGACCTACGAGCCGCTGCCGGTCTACAAGCCGCGCGCGACCCGCGCCCAGGCCGAGAAGGCCATCCGGTTCCTGCTGGACTCCGAGCGCCCGCTGATCGTCGCCGGCGGCGGCATCATCAACGCCGACGCCTCCGACCTGCTGGTCGAGTTCGCCGAGCTGACCGGCGTCCCGGTCATCTCCACCCTCATGGGCTGGGGCGTCATCCCGGACGACCACGAGCTCGCCGCCGGCATGGTCGGCGTCCAGACCTCGCACCGCTACGGCAACGCGACGTTCCTGGAGTCGGACTTCGTCCTCGGCATCGGCAACCGCTGGGCCAACCGCCACACCGGTTACAACCTGGACGCGTACCTCGGCGACCGCAAGTTCGTCCACGTCGACATCGAGCCCACCCAGATCGGCAAGATCTTCGCCCCGGACTTCGGCATCGCCTCTGACGCCAAGGCTGCGCTCGAACTCTTCATCGAGGTCGCGAAGGAGCTCAAGGCCGAGGGCAAGCTGCCCGACTACAGCGCCTGGGTCGCCTCGCACCTGGAGCGCAAGGGCTCGCTGCAGCGCCGTACGCACTTCGACAACGTCCCGATGAAGCCGCAGCGCGTCTACGAGGAGATGAACAAGGCCTTCGGCCCGGAGACGCGCTACGTCACCACCATCGGCCTCTCCCAGATCGCCGGCGCGCAGATGCTGCACGTCTACAAGCCGCGCCACTGGATCAACTGCGGCCAGGCCGGCCCGCTCGGCTGGACCATCCCGGCCGCGCTGGGTGTCGCCACCGCCGACCCGCAGACCCCCGTCGTCGCCTTGTCCGGCGACTACGACTTCCAGTTCATGCTGGAGGAGCTGGCGGTCGGCGCGCAGCACAAGATCCCGTACGTCCACGTCCTCGTGAACAACGCGTACCTCGGCCTGATCCGCCAGGCGCAGGGCGGTCTCGGCATCAACTTCGAGGTCAACCTCGAATTCGAGAACATCAACGCCCCGGAGCTCGGCGTCTACGGCGTCGACCACGTCAAGGTCGTCGAGGGCCTGGGCTGCAAGGCCATCCGCGTCACCGACCCGAACGAGCTGGGCGCCGCCTTCGAGGAGGCCAAGAAGCTGGCCGCCGAGTACAGCGTCCCGGTGGTCGTCGAGGCCATCCTGGAGCGCGTCACCAACATCTCGATGAGCAAGACGGTCGACATGAGCGACGTCACCGAGTTCGAGGAGCTCGCGACCGAGCCGGGCCACGCCCCGACCGCGATCCGCCCGCTGTCCGCCTGAGCGCCGTCGGCCTGATCGCCTGATCGTCTGACGACTGCGGTACCAAGCGGCCCCCGTCCCTCCGCGAGGAGGAACGGGGGCCGTTCCGCGTTGTCCGACGCCGGGGCGGCCCGGCCGCCGATCATCGGCATACTGCTCCGATGGACAGATCAACGGCCGCCTGGCGCAACACGACGCACGACTGGGCCCGCTCCGTGGACGCCGACCACCTCGCCCGCATCCGCCAGGACCAGGACGAGTTCGCCCCCGGCGGCCTTCCCCACCTGCTGCTCGAAGTCGTCGCGTACGCGGCCGACGAGGCGCGGTGCACCGGCGCGGGGCGTTGCAGCGTGACGCTCCACGCCGACGGCTCGGTGTCCGTGGCGGACGAGGGCCGGGGCACCGACACCCGGCTCGACGACCACGGCCGGCCGGTGAAGAAGCCGATCATGGCGACGAAGGACCTCCGGTTCTTCGACCACCCCGAGGCGCAGACCCTGCCCGACGGCCACCCGCGGCGCGGCATGTCCGTCGTGGCGGCGCTGAGCGAGTGGCTCGTCCACACCAACCGCCGCGCGCACGGAGCCTGGGTCCAGCGCTACGAACACGGCGTTCCCACCACCGGCCTGACACCGATCGCCGACGCCGGCCCGACCGGTACGACCAGCACGCCACGCACGCCACGCACGCCACGTACGCCACCTACGACCGGCACCACGGTCCACTTCCGCCCCACCGAGACCCTGCGCGCAGCGGGCGGCGCACCGGCTCCCGAGGAACTGGCCGCTCTCACGAACGCGTGGCCGCACCTGTCTGTGGAGATCGACGACCGCCGCACCGCCTGATCGCACGCACGACAAAGCGCCGAGTCACGGGACCGTCCGTGACTCGGCGCTTTGAGTGTGACCGCCCGACGGTGCGAGGCTGGCGCGACAGGACGTTCGCGCCGCCGGGCGGAGCTTGGCGGCTCATGTACAGGGGGCTCTGTGCGTGGCCCCCTGTATATAAGGCGTAGGTGGGAGGAGCGGCTGGGACCGCGACGGGCGGTGACGAGAGCTCCGGCGTCGTCTCCCTCAGGTCAAGAGACGGGCCTCGGCACCCATTACCACCGCACTGGCTCACACGCCCGTCGCGGCCCTCGTCCGGCCCTTACCGCGTACCACCCCTCATCCGGGTCCGCGGTTCGGGCTCGGCACCCGGGACCTGACCTCCCGCCAGGTCCCCGGTGCAGCTGTGAGGCTCAGGCGTCGCGCAGGGCGCGGACGGCCTCCTCGACGCGGCGGCCGTAGTCGGCGTCCGCGGCGTGGAAGTGAGCCAGGTTCTTCTCGATGACGTCCTCCAGGGTGACCTGAGACAGGCCGCCGGCGATGTTCGCCACCAGACGCTGCTTCTCGGCCTCCGACATCAGGCGGTAGAGCTCACCGGCCTGGAAGAAGTCGTCGTCCTTGGTGTGGGCCGGGGCCTCGTGGGTGCCCGTGTAGCCGGAGACGGCCTTCGGGGCGCCGAGCGCGAGACCGGTCTCGGCGGGGCCCTGGTACGAGTTGGGCTCGTAGTTCTTGTCGTGGCGCGAGCCGTTGCGCAGCGCCATGACGCCGTCGCGGCCGTAGTTGTCGGCCTTCGTCGCCTTCGGGGCGTTGACCGGCAGCACGGTGTGGTTCACGCCGAGGCGGTAGCGCTGGGCGTCGGCGTACGCGAAGAGGCGGCCCTGGAGCATCTTGTCCGGCGAGGCGGTGATGCCCGGGACGAAGTTGTTCGGGGAGAAGGCGGACTGCTCGACCTCGGCGAAGACGTTGTCCGGGTTGCGGTCGAGGACCAGGCGGCCCACGCGCTGCAGCGGGTAGTCGCTGTGCGGCCACACCTTGGTGAGGTCGAACGGGTTGAAGCGGTAGTCCGCGGCCTCGGCGGCCGGCATGATCTGGACGTACAGGGTCCAGCTCGGGTTCACACCGCGCTCGATCGCCTGGAGCAGGTCGGTCTGGTGCGAGTTGGCGTCCTTGCCGACGAGCTCGGCGGCCTGCTCGCCCGACAGGCAGCGTATGCCCTGGTTCGTCTTGAAGTGGTACTTGACGAAGAAGGCCTCGCCCTGCGCGTTCGTCCACTGGTAGGTGTGCGAGCCGTAGCCGTTCATGTGACGGTACGAGGCCGGGATGCCGCGGTCACCCATCAGCCAGGTGATCTGGTGCGTCGCCTCGGGGGCGTGCGCCCAGAAGTCCCAGACGTTGTCCGGCTCCTGCTTGCCCGTGAACGGGTCGCGCTTCTGGGAGTGGATGAAGTCGGGGAACTTGATCGGGTCCTTGATGAAGAACACCGGGGTGTTGTTGCCGACGAGGTCGTAGTTGCCCTCTTCGGTGTAGAACTTCAGCGCGAAGCCGCGCGGGTCGCGGACCGCGTCCGCGCCACCGAGGGAGTCGGCGACGGTGGAGAAGCGCAGGAAGGTCTCGGTCTTCTTGCCGACCGTGTTCAGGAACGCGGCGCTGGTGTACGCGGTGACGTCGTCGGTCACCTCGAAGTGGCCGTACGCGGCCGAGCCGCGGGCGTGCACCACGCGCTCCGGGATGCGCTCCCGGTTGAAGCGGGCCAGCTTCTCCAGGAGCTGCTGGTCCTGGATCAGGAGCGGGCCACCGACGCCGGCGGTGGCGGAGTTCTGGTTGTCGGCGACCGGGGCGCCGGACTCGGTCGTCAGCGTGCGCTTCGACATGGTGACCTTCCGTACGGGAAACCTGCTGACGGAAAGCGTCTTCCGTCATGCGGAACAGCCTAATTTCAGGCCGAACGCAGCGTCAACAGTTTGTTGAACAAAGATGGAGAGAGGTGATCCGGACGGTGCCGGCGCTTGGGCGCGACAGGACAGGTGTCAGCACCGGCACCATCCGGAAACTCAGGGCCCCTGCGAGAGGGGAAGCGCTCAGATCTGGGCGCCGGAGAGGCGCTCGACCGCGCGGAGCAGGGCGGAGTGGTCCAGGCCGCCGTCACCCTGGGCGCGCAGCGAGGCGACCAGCTGGGCGACGACCGCGCCGACCGGGAGGGCCGCACCGACGTTGCGGGCGGCGTCGGTGACGATGCCCATGTCCTTGTGGTGCAGGTCGATCCGGAAGCCGGGCTTGAAGTCGCGGTTCAGGAAGTTGTCCTTCTTGCGGGTCAGGACCGTGGAGCCGGCCAGACCGCCGTTGAGGACGTCCAGGGCGGCGTTCAGGTCCACGCCGGACTTCTCCAGGAAGACCACGGCCTCGGCGCACGCCTGGATGTTGACGGCGACGATGAGCTGGTTGGCGGCCTTCACCGTCTGGCCGGAGCCGTGCGGACCACAGAGCACGATGGTCTTGCCGAGGGTCTGGAGGATCGGCAGGGCCGCGTCGAAGTCGGCCTGCTCGCCACCCACCATGATCGACAGGACGGCCTCGATGGCGCCGGCCTCGCCGCCGGACACCGGGGCGTCGATGACGCGGATGCCCTTGGCGGCGGCGTTCTTGGCGAGGTCGATCGAGGTCTGCGGGGTGATCGACGACATGTCGATGATCAGCGCGCCGGACTTCGCGTTCTCCAGGATGCCGTTCTCGCCGTACGAGATGGCCTCGACGTGCGGGGAGGCGGGCACCATCGTGATGACGACGTCGGCGTCCTTGACGGCTTCGGCGATCGAGCCGGCCGCGGTGCCGCCGGCGGCGGCCAGGCGGTCGAGCTTGTCCTGCTCCAGCGTGAAGCCGGTGACCGAGTAGCCGGCCTTCAGGAGGTTCTCGGCCATGGGGGAGCCCATGATGCCGAGGCCGATCCAGGCGATGTTGGGGAGCGTGCTCATGATGAGGGTCCTTCTCTTAATGCTTCGTACGAAAAGTGCGAGGGGTGCCTGGCTGATCGCCCGGACTTCGTCCGCCTACTGGGCGGCGCGGGCCTCGGCCGGCAGCCACGCGAAGGAGGCGGCGGCGTCGGCGGCCTTGTACTCCAGGCCTACGTAGCCCTCGTATCCGGCCTTCTTCAGCTGGTCGAGCAGCGCCTCCAGGGGCAGCTCGCCGGTGCCGGGGGCACCGCGTCCGGGCTTGTCCGCGATCTGGACGTGGCCGGTCTTGGCGGCGTACTTTTCGATGACCTCGGAGAGGTCCTCATCGTTCATCGCCAGGTGGTACAGGTCGAGCAGGAACTTGGCGTTCCCGAGGCCGGTGGCCTCGTTCACCTTGTCCACGACCTCGATGCCGGCCGGGGCGCTCACCAGCGGGTAGAGCGGCGACTCGGGCTTGTTGAGGGTCTCGATGAGCAGGATCGCGCCGACGCGGTCGGCGGCCCGGGCCGCCACGACCAGGTTCTCCAGGGCGAGCTCGTCCTGGACGGCCGGGTCCACACCCTCGACGCGGTTGCCGTAGAGGGCGTTCAGCGCCTTGCAGCCCACCGAGGCGGCGAAGTCCGCCGCCACGTTGATGTTGGCGTTGAAGCGGTCCGACTCCTCGCCGGGTACCGAGACCGCGCCGCGGTCCGGGCCCGGCAGCCGGCCGGCGTAGAAGTTCAGGCCCACCAGCTGGGTGCCGGCGTCCTCAAGAGCTTTCTTGAGGGCGTCGAGCTCCTCCTGAGCGGGGGTGGGGGTCTCGATCCAGGGCCACCACAGCTCGACCGCGGTGAAGCCCGCCGCGGCGGCTGCCGCGGGGCGCTCCAGGAGCGGGAGTTCCGTGAAGAGGATCGAAAGGTTCACATCGAAGCGCTGGTCCGTGTATCCCATGAGGGGTGTGCGCTCCTTCCGTATTGCGGAAGTTAGTTTCTGCTTGATGGAAGACTGCATGGGCTTCTGCGTGGATGTCAAGCCCGGGCTGCCGAAAAAACGCGACCGAGAGGTAGCTTGACCACGTGCGATTGAGAGTGGAGTTCACGACCGAGCCGTTCGATCTCGAAGAGGCCCCCGCCCACGCCGTGGCCGCTCGCGAGGTCATCCAGAAGGCCCAGCTGGACGCCGTCGACGTGGGCCCGTTCGGCAACACCGCCGAGGGTGACGCCGACGCGGTGCTGACCGCGGTGGCCGCGCTGCTGCGCGACTCCCTGGAGTCCGGGGCCACCCGCGTCTCGCTCCAGGTCAACGTGATCGGGGAGGACACCCCATGACCGAGCCCCGCGACCACCCGTTCGTCACCGCGGTCAAGCCGCTGGTCGACGCGATGGGCGGCGAGCTGATGGATCCGGCCCTGGCGCAGCCCGACGACGTCGTGCTCAGCTGGGAAGGTCAGGACCTGCTGGCCGTACGGCTGCCCCAGCTGTCCGACTCGCTGGACCACATCCTGGCGGCGCTGGAGCGACGGCACGGCGTACCGTTGTCGCAGCTCGACCGGAAGACCAAGCAGGACGTCGTACGGATACTGGAGGCGCGCGGCGCCTTCTCCGTCCGGCACGGTGTGGAGACGGTCGCGGGCGCCCTGGGCGTAAGCCGTTTCACGGTCTACAACTACCTGAACAGGGAAAACGCAAACAAAAGCAACCAAACGTGACACCCGCCTGACCCAAGGTGACGAGCCGCCGCCCAATTCATCCGGGCGGCGGCTTTTGTGTACGGGAAGTTTCAACAAAGTGTTGACGCCGTGTTGTCGAGGGCGTTAGCTATGCGCAGCCCGTCAAAGCAACAACAGGCCACGGAGGCCTACCGTGACTTCGAGTCCGACCCCGGGTCTCACCCGGTTCAACGCCTTGGACGACAGTGCGGCCACGGCCGAGCTGCACGAGGTGTGCGCCAGTTCGGCATGGGGGAGCAAGCTGCTCGCCCAGCGCCCCTTCGCCGGCTCCGAAGCCCTGTTCTCGGCCAACGAGTCCGCCATGGCGGAGCTCACCGCCGAAGACCTGGCCGAAGCGATGGCAGGCCACGCGCCGATCGGCCGGCCGAAGCCGGGAGACCCGACCTCCGCCCGCGAGCAGCGCGGCATGGCCGGTGCCTCGGAGGAGCTCAAGAACGAGCTCCTCGAACTGAACCTGGCGTACCAGGAGAAGTTCGGCCACGTCTTCCTCATCTGCGCCACCGGTGCGACCGGTGAGTTCATGCGGGACGCGGTCAGGGTCCGGATCGACAATTCGCCGGAGCAGGAGCGGGAGATCGCCCGCGGTGAGCTGGTGAAGATCAACCGGATCCGTCTGACCCGCCTCGTCGAACTCGCAGAAGAAGGAGCGTGAGCATGAGCACCGAGACCACCGCGTCGGTGTCCACGCACATCCTGGACACCAGCATCGGACGCCCCGCCGAGGGCGTCGCCATCTCCCTGTCGGCCCGTACGGGTCTCGATGGTGAGTGGGCGGCCCTGGGCGGCTCCGCCACCGATGCGGACGGGCGATGCAAGGACCTGCCGGCGCTGCCGGAGGGCACCACCCACGTACGTCTCGACTTCGAGACCGAGACGTACTTCTTTAGTAAGCACAGTTCCAATAAGCAAGCCGAGGCGCAGCAGGACGCCCCCCGCGTAAGGGACAGCGGTGCGTTTTTCCCGGAAGTGACGATCACCTTCGCGGTCACTCCCGGCGAGCACTACCACGTACCGCTGCTGCTCAACCCGTTCGGCTACTCCGTTTACCGAGGGAGCTAGCATGGCCACGATTCTGGGCCAGAACCAGTACGGCAAAGCAGAGAACCGCGTCGTCAAGATCACGCGGGACGGCGACACCCACCACATCAAGGACCTGAACGTCTCGGTCGCCCTCTCCGGCGACATGGACGACGTCCACTACTCCGGCTCGAACGCCAACGTCCTGCCGACGGACACCACCAAGAACACGGTGTACGCGTTCGCCAAGGAGTACGGCATCGAGTCCGCCGAGCAGTTTGGCATCCACCTGGCGCGCTGGTTCGTGAACAGCCAGGAGCCGATCCAGCGTGCGCGCATCCGGATCGAGGAGTACGCCTGGGACCGGATCGCCACCTCGGACGCCAACTCCAAGTTCATCGGCTCCGACGAGGTCAACCACTCCTTCGTCCGCAAGGGCATGGAGACCCGCGTCACCCAGATCACGTACGACGGGCAGAACTGGGAGGTCATCTCCGGCCTCAAGGACCTGATCGTCATGAACTCCACGAACTCCGAGTTCTGGGGTTACGTGAAGGACAAGTACACGACCCTCCAGGAGGCGTACGACCGCATCCTGGCCACCCAGGTGTCGGGTCGCTGGCGCTTCAACTGGACCGACGACGAGCAGCGGATGCCCAACTGGGAGAAGTCCTACGCCGAGACCAAGAAGCACATGCTTCAGGCCTTCGCCGAGACCTACTCCCTCTCGCTGCAGCAGACCCTGTACCAGATGGGTTCGCGCATCATCAACCACCGTTCGGAGATCGACGAGGTCCGCTTCTCGCTCCCGAACAAGCACCACTTCCTCGTCGACCTGGAGCCCTTCGGCCTCAAGAACGACAACGAGGTCTACTTCGCCGCGGACCGTCCGTACGGTCTGATCGAGGCCACGGTCCTGCGGGACGGCGTTGACGCCCGCATCCCCGTGGACATGACCAACCTCTGAGCGCGGCACGCGCGTCCCGGGGCCCCGCAGTGGCCCCGGGACCGCACGACACGCCCCCCACTTCCTGAATCGGCACCCGGACGCAACGCACGGGGCGACAGTACTGTCAGCTGTCAGGCCCCCGGCTCCGGCACTCAAATCCCCTGGGTTTTGCCGTGCCCGCACCGCCACTGAAAGCACGAGGAAGTCCCATGGCAGCATCGGCAGCCCAGGACGGCGCAGTAGAGCGCATCGTCATCGAGAACTGCGCGATCGCAACGGTCGATGCGAACGACACCGAGTACGCCTCGGGTCACATCGTCATCGCCGGCAACAAGATCGAGTCCATCGGTGCGGGCAGGGCCCCCGAGAACCTCGACAACGTCGTCCGCCGCATCGACGGCACCGGGCACCTCGTGACTCCCGGTCTGGTCAACACGCACCACCACTTCTACCAGTGGATCACGCGCGGCCTGGCCACCGACCACAACCTCTTCAACTGGCTCGTCGCGCTGTACCCGACGTGGGCGCGCATCGACGAGCAGATGGCCTACTCGGCCGCCCAGGGCTCTCTCGCCGCGATGGTCCGCGGTGGTGTCACCACCGCCATGGACCACCACTACGTGTACCCCAAGGGCGCCGGCGACCTCTCCGGCTCGATCATCCGCGCCGCGTCCGAGATGGGCGTCCGCTTCACCCTCGCCCGCGGTTCGATGGACCGCAGCGAGAAGGACGGCGGCCTGCCGCCGGACCACGCCGTCGAGACCCTCGAAGGTGCGCTCGCCGACACCGAGGCGACCGTGAAGAAGTACCACGACGCCTCCTTCGACGCGATGACCCAGGTCGCCGTCGCCCCCTGCTCCCCCTTCTCGGTCTCCACCGAGCTGCTGAAGCAGGGCGCCGAGCTGGCCCGCCGCCTCGGTGTGCGCATGCACACGCACGGCAGCGAGACCGTCGAGGAAGAGAAGTTCTGCCACGAGCTCTTCGGGATGGGCCCGACCGACTACTTCGAGTCGACCGGCTGGCTCGGCGAGGACGTGTGGATGGCGCACAGCGTCCACATGAACGACTCCGACATCGCCGCGTTCGCCCGTACCAAGACCGGTGTCGCGCACTGCCCGTCCTCCAACGCCCGTCTGGCCGCCGGCATCGCCCGCGTCCCGGACATGCTGGCCGCCGGCGTCCCGGTCGGCCTCGGCGTGGACGGCACCGCCTCCAACGAGTCCGGTGAGCTGCACACCGAGCTGCGCAACGCGCTGCTGATCAACCGGCTGAACCCGGTCCACCGCGAGGCCGCGCTCAACGCCCGCCAGGCCCTGCGCCTCGGTACGTACGGCGGCGCGCAGGTCCTCGGCCGCGCCGACAACATCGGTTCGCTGGAGGCCGGCAAGTGCGCCGACCTGGTGCTCTGGAACATCAGCACCTTCCTGCACTCCTCGATCGCCGACCCGGTCACCGCGCTGGTCTTCGGTGCGGCCGCCCCGGTGACCGCGTCGTTCGTCAACGGCAAGCAGATCGTCGAGAACAACCGACTCCTCTTCGCCGACGAGGACGCCATCGCGGTGTCCACCCGTGAAGAGGCCCAGCGCCTCGCGCGCATCACCGCGCAGGGCTGATCCCCTCGGAGTCCGGCCGGGGGGGACGGCCCCCGGCCGGTCGTCGCGGACCCGAGCGGGGTCCGCGGCAGCCGTTCCCGGGAAGCGCCCGAGGTTTTTCCGAGGGCGTTCCCGGGGCGGTGACTCGTGCCACTGCTTGGCCGGAACGGTTTGGGCGAATCGTTTCTGCACCTCTTGGGACAAGAACGAGCACCACCCGCACCACCCACAACTCCATACAGGCTCGACTCGCACAGCTTTCGCACCACCTCCAAGACACCCACGTCCCTGCCGACGTGTTACCCGACCGGAGGAAGCCGTGGCACTCACGCCCAGGTTTCGCAAAGATGCAGTCGCAGTACCGGAGGAGAAGCACCCGGTCGACGAGACCCTGCCTCCTCTGAAGATGTTCACGAGCGGCCTCCAGCACGTGGCCGCCATGTACGCGGGTGTCGTCGCCCCGCCCATGATCGTCGGACCGGCCGTCGGACTCTCCGCCACCGAGACCGCCTTCCTGATGGGCGCCTCGCTCTTCACCGCCGGCCTCGCCACCCTCCTCCAGACCCTCGGTTTCTGGAAGATCGGTGCCAAACTCCCCTTCGTCAACGGCGTTTCGTTCGCCGGTGTGACCCCGATGATCGCCATAGGCAAGGGGGAGGGCGC
Source organism: Streptomyces sp. WM6372 (assembly GCF_001279655.1). Lineage (NCBI taxonomy): Bacteria > Bacillati > Actinomycetota > Actinomycetes > Kitasatosporales > Streptomycetaceae > Streptomyces > Streptomyces sp. WM6372. Next base: position 16,441 of record NZ_LGDB01000226.1, read on the forward strand.
GGACGCCATCCCCGTCATCTTCGGCGCGATCATCGTCGCCGGGGTCGTCGGCTTCTTCGCCGCCCCGTACTTCGGGAAGCTCGTCCGCTTCTTCCCGCCGGTCGTCACCGGTACGGTCATCACCCTGATCGGCGTGTCCCTGCTGCCGGTCGCCTTCAACTGGTCGCAGGGCGGCAACCGCACCGCCACCGACTACGGCTCGATGCGGAACATCGGCATGGCCGCCGTCACGCTCGTCATCGTGCTGCTGATGCGCAAGTTCCTGCGCGGCTTCCTCCAGCAGATCTCGATCCTGCTCGGCCTGGTGGCGGGCACGCTGATCGCGCTCCCGCTGGGGATGACCAGCTTCGACGCCGTCAAGAACGCCTCGCTGGTGGGCTTCCCGACCCCGTTCCACTTCGGAGCCCCGCAGTTCCAGGTCGCCGCCATCGTCTCCATGTGCATCGTGATGCTGGTGTGCATGACCGAGTCCACCGCCGACATCCTGGCGCTGGGCAAGATCGTCGGACGCCCGGCGGACGCGAGGACCATCGAGGGCGGACTGCGCGCGGACACGCTCGGCAGCGCGCTCAGCCCGCTGTTCAACGGCTTCATGTGCAGTGCCTTCGCGCAGAACATCGGGCTCGTGGCGATGACCAAGGTGCGCAGCCGGTTCGTCGTCGCCGCGGGCGGCGGCATCCTGATCCTGCTGGGCCTGTGCCCGATGGCGGCCTCCGTCATCGGCGTGGTCCCGCTGCCGGTGCTCGGCGGGGCCGGCATCGTCCTGTTCGGCTCGGTCGCGGCGAGCGGGATCCAGACCCTGGCGGGCGCGGCCATGGAGAAGGGCGAGAACGCCCTGATCGTCGCCGCCTCGGTCGGCATCGGCCTGATCCCGATCGCGGCGCCGGAGTTCTACCACGCGTTCCCGAAGGACCTGCTGGTCGTCCTGGACTCCGGCATCAGCACCGGCTGCGTGGTGGCCATCGTGCTCAACCTGGCCTTCAACCACTTCGGCGCCCAGCGGGCCCCGGCCGCCGCGCCGGAACCGGTCCCGGTGCACTGACCCGGCCGTCCGGCCGCTCACGGCGGTGCGTACGCCACCCACTGCGGGCGTGGCGTGCGCACCGCCGTCTTCGCCCACCCGCCGGGGCGGGGGAGTCAGCCGGCGGTGTCGGGGGCCGGAGGTGTCCAGAGCATGAGGTTGTTCATCAGCTCCGCCTGCTCGACCGCGTCGTCCAGCGCGTGGTGGGTGTGCGGGCGGGAGGAGAGCAGCCCGCGCGGCATCCGGCCCTTGACCGCCGCGCGCAGCGGGACCCGCGCCTTCGTCGCGTACAGGGTCTTCATGTCGAGGCAGCCGGAGTGCCCGAAGGGGCTGTCGCCGCCGAAGCGCATCAAGTACCAGTACAGGAAGGTCCAGTCGAAGGAAGCCGGGTAGCCGCACATCACGGGCTGCGCCCCGGCCTCGGCGGAGACCTCCCGCACCCACGCGCGGAACTCGGCCATGGCGGCCCCGGGTTCGGCGCCCTCCCGGAGCAGCCGGTCCCGGTCGAGCCCGCTGACGGCGAGCGCCTCGGGTACGTACTGGTCGCTGATCGGGCGGAGTTCGCGGTAGAAGGTGTGCCGCTCGGGGTCCGCGGCCGTATACGAAGCGCCGTCCTGCCGCCCCGCGACGGCGGCACCGAAGCTGATCATCGAGTACGGGCCGGGGATCGGGCCGTCGGCCTCGATGTCGACGGAGATGTAGAGGCTGGGGCGTGCGCTGCGGGCCGGCATGAGCGGGATCATGCCAGCCCGCGCCGCCCCGATCATCCGAATTCCCGGCGCCGGAAGGGACACTCCCTAGGTCGTGTCGTCAAAGTCCCGTCTGGCTGGCGGGGTCTGGCACGCACGCTCGCCGCGTTGTCGTCGGTCACCGACGTCCCCCAGCTACCGCTGGGAGGTGCCCCCACCGCGTCGATTCCCTCCGCCCTTCGGGCGGCCGACGCTACTTTGACGACACTCCCTAGGCGGGGGTCCGGGGCGAGGACATCCGGTCCACCATCCGTACGACCGTGCGGCGGCTCGCGAGCCGCCCGCTGAAGGCCATGACGCGGTTCATGGCTCCGGAGATCACGCTCGGCGGCGGGTTCCTGCGGTCCAGCGCCCTCAGTGCGGTGCGCACGACCTCCTCGGAGGTCTGCATCCTGGTGCCGCTGGCGGCGTCCTCCGTGCCGACCACGTCGAAGAACTCCGTCTTCGTCGCACCGGGCGACAGCGCCAGGACGCGCAGCCCGGTGCCCCGGGACTCCTGCCAGAGGGCCTCGGTGAAACTGAGGACGAAGGCTTTGCTGGCGCCGTAGACGGCCATGTTCGGGACGGGCTGGTAGCCGGCCACGCTGGCGACGTTGACCAGGACGCCGTCGCCGCGGCTGCGCAGCGGGCCGATGAAGGCGTGGCTGATGTCGACGACGGCCATCACGTCGAGGGCCACTTCCTGGCGGAGCCGCTGCGGGTCCTCGTCGTGGAAGCGCCCGTACGTGCCGAAGCCGGCGTTGTTGACGACGCCGGACACCGTGATCCCGCGCCGCTCGACCTCGGCGGCCAGCAGTTCGCCGCACCCCTCGACGGACAGGTCCATGACGACCGCCTCGACCGTGACGCCGTGTGCCGCCGAAAGCTGCCCGGCGAGCTCCTTCAGGCGGTCCTCCCGGCGCGCGACGAGCACGAGGTCGGATCCTCGCGCGGCGAGCTGGCGGGCGAACTCGGCGCCCAGGCCGGAGCTCGCGCCGGTGATCAGGGTGGTCCGGCCTCGGTAGTCGACCGCGTTCACAGTGGCTCTCCTGCCATCGGGGACATCGTCTGGCATCACTGTATGCCCGGTTGGCAGTGACTGCCAACCGGGCAGTTTGGGCAAGGTTGGCGGCCCGCCTATATGCTGGCCGGATGGGGACAACCGCAACGCAGCCGAGCCTGTGGGACCGCTCCCGGCAGGCCGTGGTCGCGAGCATCTTCGACACGGCCATGCGGCTCTTCGCCGAGCAGGGGTACGAGGCCACGACCATCGCGCAGATCGCCAAGGAGGCGGGCATCTCCCAGCGGTCGCTGTTCCGGTACTTCGGTACCAAGGAGGACATCGTCTGCGGTGAGCAGGAAGAGCTCGGCGAGCTGCTGCGCGCGACGGTGGAGGCCCAGCCCGCCGCCGCCACCCCGTGGGAGGCGCTGCGCGCCGGTTTCGAGGCGCTCATGGAGGCGCACGGCGACCCCGGGCAGCTGCTGGAGATCACGACGCTGATCTTCGACACCCCGCCGCTGCGCGCCCGCTACACGCAGAAGCGGCTGCGCTGGCAGGAGATGGTCCTGCCCGCCGTCACGGCCCGCATGGCCGCCGGGAAGGGCCCGGGCGCGGTCCCCGAGCTGCGCGCCGCGGCGGTGACCGCCACCGTCTTCGCCTGCGTGGACGCGGCGACCGAGGCCTGGGTCCGCGGCGGCGGCAGCGCCGACCTGGCGGCCCTTTACGACGAGGCACTGGCCGCCGTACGCGGCTGACGCGAAAAGGCGCCCGCGGAAGACTCCGCGGGCGCCCCGGACGCGGTGCGTACGGATCAGGGGGCGGACGTCAGGAACATGCCCGTGTGGTCGGCTCCGGCGGTGTTCTTGCAGCTGGACGCGGAGTTCGCGGGCTGGGCGACGGCGAGGTTCAGGCAGCGCCCGACCGCCAGCTGGCCGAAGTAGTTCGGGTGCATGGACTCCTGGACCGGCCCCTGCGTCTCGCTGCTGTCGATCCAGCGGGCCCACTCGCTCGTCTTCGCCGACGCGGGCGCCGAACTGCTCACCAGCTTGCTGGCCTTCGCGCACACCTCACGGCCCTGCATCATGTCCCGCAGGTCCAGGAACTGCACGCCCTTGGCGGCGGCGACGGCCTTGAGGCGGCCCGCGATCTGCGGCACGAGCGAGTCGCGCGCCCAGTCCGAGTCCCGGTTCCAGAAGGGGCAGCCGCCGGTGTTCAGGCGGCTCCAGTCGCTCTGCGTGTACCGGTTCTCGGCGCCGCGCGGGATCGGCGACGGGTAGGACTGGAGCACGATCCGGTACGAGGAGTCGGTGTACCCGGCGGCCCGCATCACGGCGCGGATCTCGTCAACCGACTTGCCGACGTTGGCCATCACCCCGTCCATCTTCTGGTCGACCCCGTACTGCTGGTCGTCGTAGCAGTACGAGCCCCACAGGACGAAGTCGAGGGCGCAGTCCTTGATGATGTCGGCGAAGCCGAGGTCGTTGCCGCCGATGGACAGGGCGATGACCTTGACGTTGTCGGCGGCGGCCACGGCGGCGAGCTGATCGGCCTGCGGGGCCTCGCCCTTGAAGGCCACGCCGCCGTTGGAGGCGCGGAAGACGTTCTCGGAAATCGCCCCGGAGCAGGCCAGGTTCACGGCCACGTCGGCGATCGCCCCGGCGCTCTTGACCTCGGCGGAGTCGGAGCGGTGGCACCCCCCGGCGGTGCTCCCGTACACCTTGGCGGGGTCGTACGTGCTCCCGGAGACCCAGGCGCGGTCGGTCCCGGTGCGATTCCCGCTGTTGGTCAGGCTGTTGCCCTTCCAGCGGCCGCCCTCGCCCGAGATGTAGCTGTCGCCCATGGACACCACGGCGGTGGGCCCGGTCCCGGGAGAGGCCGCGGCGGTCCCGGCGGAGCCGGCCACCAGAGCGCTGACGGCGAGCGGCAGAACCATCCCGGCCCCGGCGAGCCTTCGCACTCGACTACGGGCCCGGTCCTTGCTGGCGTTGCGGAATCCGATCACGGCGGAACTCCTGCGGTCGGCCATGCCCAAGCCGAAGAGAACTCCGGTGCATGGCTGGGAAAGTGGGGGTACCGCCGGCCGGTGGCATCGGAAAGGTGACATGGAGCACGTTGTTACCGCTAGGTAGCCGCAGATTACGATGACGTAACGACCGACCGGTCGTTCGGGCCGTCAACATTCCGCTTCCGCGGCCGAGTTCCGCCGATCGCGCCGAGGAGCGCCGCTCGAAGGCCCCGCGCCCGCACGCGGAAACACCTCCGCCCCCGAGGCCTGGGGCCTGGGGGGCGGAGGTGGGGTCGGCCGCTGTGCGGGCGGTCGGAAACCGGGGGTCAGCCGACCAGCTGGTCGTAGGCGGGAAGGGTGAGGAAGTCCGCGTAGTCCGCGTCCAGGGAGACCTGGAGGAGGAGGTCGTGGGCCTGCTGCCACTTTCCGGCCGCGAACGCCTCCTCGCCGATCTCGGCGCGGATCGCGGCCAGTTCCTCGGCGGCGATCTCGCGGGTGAGGTCGGCGGTGGCCGTCACCGGTTCGCCGTCGTGCTCGAAGACGACACCGGCGTTGATCCACTGCCAGATCTGCGAACGGGAGATCTCGGCGGTGGCCGCGTCCTCCATCAGGCCGAAGATGCCCACCGCGCCCAGGCCGCGCAGCCAGGCCTCGATGTAGCGGATGCCGACCTGGACGGCGTTGCGCAGGCCCTCGTACGTCGGCTTCGCGTCCAGCGAGTCGATCGCGATGAGCTCGCCCGGGGCCACCGAGACGTCCTCGCGCAGCCGGTCCTTCTGGTTCGGCTTCTCACCGAGGACCGCGTCGAAGGAGGCCATCGCGATCGGCACCAGGTCGGGGTGGGCGACCCACGAGCCGTCGAAGCCGTCGCCCGCCTCGCGGTCCTTGTCGGCCTTGACCTTCTCGAACGCGATCCGGTTGGCCTCGGCGTCCTTGCGGGACGGGATGAAGGCCGCCATGCCGCCGATGGCGTGCGCGCCGCGCTTGTGGCAGGTGCGGACCAGGAGCTCGGTGTACGCCCGCATGAACGGGGCGGTCATCGTCACCGCGTTGCGGTCCGGGAGGACGAACTTCTCGCCGCCGTCGCGGAAGTTCTTCACGATCGAGAACAGGTAGTCCCAGCGGCCCGCGTTCAGGCCCGCCGCGTGGTCGCGCAGCTCGTAGAGGATCTCCTCCATCTCGTACGCGGCCGTGATGGTCTCGATCAGGACGGTCGCGCGGACCGTGCCCTGCGGGATGCCGACGTAGTCCTGCGAGAAGACGAAGATCTCGTTCCAGAGGCGTGCCTCCAGGTGCGACTCCGTCTTCGGCAGGTAGAAGTACGGGCCCTTGCCGAGCTCGATGAGGCGCTTGGCGTTGTGGAAGAAGTACAGGCCGAAGTCGACCAGCGCACCGGGGACCGGGCGGCCCTCGACCTGGAGGTGGCGCTCCTCCAGGTGCCAGCCGCGCGGGCGCATCACGACGGTCGCCAGCTGCTCGGCCGGCTTCAGGGCGTACGACTTGCCGGTGCGCGGGTCCGTGAAGTCGATGCGGCGCTCGTAGGCGTCCATGAGGTTGAGCTGGCCGAGGACGACGTTCTCCCAGGTGGGGGCGGAGGCGTCCTCGAAGTCGGCGAGCCAGACCTTGGCGCCCGAATTCAGGGCGTTGACGGTCATCTTGCGGTCGGTCGGACCGGTGATCTCCACACGGCGGTCGTTCAGCGCGGCCGGCGCCGGTGCGACCTTCCACTCGCCCTCGCGGACCTGTGCGGTGTCCGGGAGGAAGTCGAGGTGGGAGGTGCGGGCGATTTCGGCGCGGCGCTCACCGCGGCGGGCGAGGAGCTCGTCACGGCGGGGGAGGGCCGCCTCGGTCAGGACTTCGTCCTGCCGGGGCAGGGGCTCGGCGTCGACGATGGCCAGCGATGACGGCGCTGGTGCGGACATATCTGTCACTCCTTCAGCGGCGGTGCCTGGCGGCCGCGGGGAATGCTCGCGCAGGACGGCACGCAGTGCCGCCGGGTGTGGAGAGTTCCGGGATACGGTCGCGGGCGCCGTCTGGGGGTTCAGGGCGCTTCTGACCAGTGGATAGTAATTTCCTTATGGTGGAAGTTCAATGGTTTGTTGATGTCGAGATTCTCTGAGTCGACAGAGTCCTGCGCCCGGTGGCCCTCAGTGCCACCTTCGTCACTGCCCGCTCAACTGCCCCTCGGCCGCCGCTCAAGCGAGTCGTGCCAGGTCGGGCGGGGTGTCGATGTCGAAGGCCTCGGCGATGTCCCCGCACTCCACCAGCGTGAGCTCCTCCGCGTGATCTGTCAGGTGCACCCGCGCGCCCTTGTCGCCCGTCGCCGTCGCCGCGATGTCCGCCCAGCGGTCCGCGCCGAAGAGCACCGGATGCCCGCGCTCCCCGCCGTACGCCGCCGCCACCAGGCTCGCGGGGGAGCGGTACGCCTCCCGGACCCGGGCCACGGCCGCCGGCCCGATCCCCGGCTGGTCCACCAGCGAGACGAGGGCCGCGCGGGCGCCCGTGCCGGCGAGCGAGGCGAGGCCCACGCGCAGCGACGAGCCCATGCCCTCCGCCCAGTCGGGGTTGTCCACGACCACGCAGCCCGTCAGGTCCGCCCGTTCGCGGACCTCGGCCGCGGAGGCGCCGAGCACCACGTGGAGCGGACCGCAGCCCGCCTCGCGCAGCACCCGCACCGCGTTCTCGACCAGCGGGCGGCCGCGGTACGGGAGCAGGGCCTTGGGGCGGCCGCCCAGGCGGCGGCCGCCGCCGGCGGCGAGGAGCAGGCCCGCGATCACCGGGCTCGGGCCCGGGCCCGGACGCGCGCTCGGGGTGGGGCTGGGGTTCGCGTTGGCTGGCATGTCAGCGATTCTCGCCCCTGCGGGCCAGTGCGCGGCCGCCGCGTCAGCAGGCGTCGTACGGCGGCCAGGGCGGGCCCGAGCCGCAGCGGCCGGGAGATCCGGTTCTCCGCGGCGGCCACCAGGGCCCGTTCGTCGCGGTCGGTCAGGCGCGTCGGCGGCTGGGTCAGCGGGGTCGCCATGGGCGGTCTCCTTGCCAATCGGGGGCCAATACCGCGAGTCTGGACCTCGATTGGTCTGGTCGGCAGAGCCAATCAGGGGAGGTTGGCATGGCAAACGGGCGAGTCGTCCAGACGGCGGACAGAACCCTCGGCAGCCGCCAGCTCGCGGCGCTGCTGCCCTCCGAGGTGCTGGCCCGCCCCGGCTACCGGTCCCTCGCCGACGCCGTGCGCACGCTGATCCTCGACGGCCGGATCGCCCTGCACGTACGGCTGCCCGCCGAGCGCGAGCTCGCCGAGGCGCTCGGCGCCAGCCGGGCCACCGTCACCGGGGCCTACGACCTGCTGCGCGAGAGCGGCTACGTCCGCAGCCGGCGCGGCTCCGGCACCTGGACCGAGCTCCCCGAGGGCCACGGCCCGGTCGGCGCGCACCTGCTAGCCGGCTCCGGCGGGTACCTGTCCGACGGCGAACCCGGGATCGACCTGGCCATCGCCGCCCTCGGCGCCCCGCAGGACAGCCTCACCGAGGCCCTCGCCTGGGCCGCGCCCCGGCTGCCCGCGCTCGCCCGGACCCCCGGTTACCACCCCTTCGGTCTGCCCGACCTGCGCGGTGCCATCGCCGAGCGGTTCACCCGGCGCGGGCTCGCGACCCGCCCCGAGCAGATCCTGGTCACGGCCGGCGCCCAGCAGGCGTTCTCGCTGGTCGTGAGCCTGCTGTGCGGGCCCGGGGACCGGGTGGTGACCGAGAACCCCACGTACGCGAACGCCCTCGACGCGCTGCGGCAGGCGCGGCTGCGCACCGGGTCGATCGCCGTCTCCGACGCGGGCTGGGACATGGAGATCGCCGAGTCCACGCTCCGGCAGACCGTGCCGAGGCTGGCGTACGTGATCCCGGACTTCCACAATCCGACGGGCCTGCTGATGCCGCAGGAGCAGCGGTTGCGGCTGCTCGCCGCGACGCGGCGGACCGGGACGTGGCTGGTGGTCGACGAGACCATCGCCGACATCGCCCTGGACGTACCGGCGCCGGCGCCGCTGGCCTCGCTGGCGCCGAGGGGCGGGGCGGAGCACGTGGTGACGATCGGCTCGCTCAGCAAGACGCACTGGGGCGGGCTGCGGGTGGGGTGGGTCCGGGCCACCGCGAAGATGATCACGGAGCTGACGGCGGTGAAGGTGGCCGCGGACATGACGGGGTCGGTCCTGGACCAGCTGGTGGCGCTGCCGCTGCTGGAGGGGCTGGAGCGGACGCTGCCGGCGCGGCTCGCGCGGTTGCGGGGGCAGCGGGAGGCGTTGGAGCGGGCGCTGGAGCGGCACACGCCGGAGTGGTCGTGGCGGCGCGGGCCGGGCGGGCTGTCGCTGTGGGTGGATCTGGGGGAGCCGGTGAGCTCGGCCCTGGCGGAGCGGGCCGGGGCCTGCGGCGTGCACATCGGGCGGGGGGCGCGGTTCGGGGTGGATCCGGGGACGTTCGAGCACCGGCTGCGGATCCCGTACACGCTGGACGCCGATCGCCTGGACGAGGCGGTACGGCGTCTCGCGGCGGCCTTCCACGACGGGGTTCCGCTGGCTCCGGCGGTGGAGCGGCCGCACTGGGTGGCCTAGGGAGCCCCGCCAGCCGGACGGGACGTTGACGACACGCCTAGACGGCCCGGGCCGGGTTGCGGACGGTGCGGAAGTAAACGTTGGCCGCCGGACGGAACATCAGGAACACAGCCGTGAGGACGGCAGCCACGTGGACGGCCCGGCTGGCGCCGAAGACCAGGTCGAGGGCGTCGGCCCCTTGGAGCGCAGCCGCCGTCGACCCGCCGTCGAGGAGGTACCCGAGGGGCTGGGCGACCATGGAGGCAGTGCCGAGGACACCGAGGCCGATGGCGAGGGTGATCCGGGCCCAGCGGGTGCCGGTGCGCATCCGGCGGGCGATGAGGACGGCGGCGGTGAACACGGTGAGGCGGACGGCGAGCCCGACGCCGATCTCGGCGGCCGAGCCGGTCCCGTCGGCCGCCATGCGGCCGACGGCGAGGGCGGTCTCCAAGGCGCCGGCCGCGACCGCGGTGAGCCACAGGGCGTAGGCGGTGCGGACGGCCGACGGCGGGGCGGTCGGGCCCGGCGTGGCGGTGGGGGCAGGCCTGGCGGTGGTGTGCACGAGGGCTCGCTCTCTGGTCGGGAGTCGGTACGCCCCATGCTTCCGGGCCGGTATACCGGGCACCCGCCTGCCGCCCGGTGTGTCCGCGCGGGGGGTAGCCCCACCCTGCGGGGCAGTCCCGGGGGAGCGCTGTCTCCCGGCGAGCGCCGGCACCCGCGGAGGCTACGGAGTGCGGATCAGGCGGCGGGTGGCGGCCGTGGCCACCGCCGAGGTGCGGGAGTCGACGCCGAGCTTGGCGTAGATGTGGACCAGGTGGGATTTGACCGTGGCCTGGCTCAGGAAGAGCTCCTTCGAGATCTGCTGGTTGGACAGGCCGTCCGCAACCAGCTGGAGCACCTCCAGCTCCCGCTTCGTCAGCGCCTCCGCCGGCATCCGCATGCGGTCCATCAGGCGCAGGGCGACCGCCGGGGCCAGCGCAGACTGGCCCGCCGCCGCCGTGCGGACCGCCGCCGCCAGCTCCTCCGGCGGGGCGTCCTTCAGCAGGTAGCCCGAGGCGCCCGCCTCCACCGCCGCCAGGATGTCCGCGTCCGTGTCGTACGTGGTCAGCACCAGGACCCGGGGCGCCCCGGGCCGGGCCGTGATCGCCGCCGTCGCCGCCGAGCCGTGCATGCCCGTCCCGAACCGGAGGTCCATCAGGACCACGTCCACCGGCTCGGAGGCGGCCAGTTCCACCGCCCGCTCGGCGGTGGCGGCCTCCGCGACCACCGCGAAGTCCGGCTCGGTGTCCAGCACCGCGCGCAGCCCGGCCCGGACCACCGGGTGGTCGTCGGCCAGCAGCAGGCGGATCGTCATCGGGATGCCTCCAGGGGCAGCGGCAGGGTGACGGCCACGGCGGTGCCCTGGCCCGGCGCGGACTCCACGGTGAACAGCCCGCCCAGCGTCTCGGCCCGCGAGCGCATCGCGGGCAGCCCGAACCCGCCCTCGCCGGAGGGGGCCGAGGAGGGGTCGAAGCCGGTCCCGTCGTCGACGACGTCCAGGGTCACCGAGGCGTCCATGAAGGTGAGGGTGATCTCGGCGCGGTCCGCGCGGGCGTGCCGGACGACGTTGGCCAGTGCCGACTGGGCGACCCGGAGCAGGGCGACCTCGTACGGGGTGGGCAGGACCCGGGGCGCGCCGCTCAGGCAGAACCGGACGCGCGGCCCCGGCGCGGCCGTGCACAGCCGCTCCAGCGCGGCCGCGAGGGACCCGTGCTCCAGATCGGGCGGGGTGAGCGCCCGTACGAACCGCCGCGCCTCGGCGAGGTTCTCCTGGGCGGCCTCCCGGGCCTGCGCGATGTGCGCGAGGGCCGCGGCCCGGGGGCCGGCGGAGCCGCCCGGCTCCGGGCCCGCGGCGTCAGGGCGATCCGGGTCCGGCGCGTCCGGTGCGTCGGGTGCGGGGGGCGCGGCCTCGGCGAGGGAGCGTTCCGCCGCGCGGAGCAGGAGCTGGATCGAGGACAGGCCCTGGGCCAGGGTGTCGTGGATCTCGCGGGCCAGGCGCTCCCGCTCCGCCAGGATCCCGGCGTTCCGCTCGGCCGCGGCCAGTTCGGCCCGGGTGGCGATGAGCTCCTCGATCAGCTCGCGACGCCGCTCGCTCTCGCGGTACAGCGCCTGGTAACCCAGTACGGTCGCCACCGCCACGGCCCCGCCGAGCAGCGGTCCGAGGAAGGCCCCCGGCGAGACCGCGCCGCTCTGCGCGTGCGCCAGGAAGCCGCCGATCGCCGCGCACGCCGTCACCGCGACGGCCGCGATGCCCCAGCGCAGCCGCAGCAGGTGCAGCTCCAGGAAGTACAGCGGGAACGCGATCCACAGCCCGTCGGGGGAGAGGACCAGCAGCCCCGCCCAGGCCGCGCCCAGCCCGGCCAGCCACACCGCCCCGGCGCGCGGCGAGCGGCGCACCGAGGGTGCCCGTACGCCCCCCGCGTACACCGCGGCCAGCACCGCGCAGGCGGCGACCACCCGGCCGGCCTCCGGCGCGGAGTCGGTGACGGCCCGCCCGGCGGCCAGCGCGAGCAGCCCGAACAGCAGCGCGTGCAGGCACAGGCGCAGCACGCGCGAGACGGGGGTGAGGGGACGCGGAGCGGGGGATTCAAGAGCAGTGGCCATGGCCCGACCAGCCTAAGCGGGGGTCGGCGGGGCCCGGTCAATCGAAAGTTTGATGTCCGGATGCGTCGTTCGATACCAGGATCGCTACCGTGGCGCGATGCCTTGTGTCCACGCCGGAGACCAGGGTGGGGATCATGTTCGTCGCATGGAGAGATCTACGGTTCGCGAAGGGCCGCTTCGCCCTCATGGGCTCGGTCGTACTGCTGATCACGCTGCTGGTCGGCCTGTTGTCCGGGCTCACCGCCGGCCTGGCCCGGGAGAACGTCTCGGCCGTCACCGGACTGCCCGCCGGCCACCTCGCCTTCGCCGCGCCCGCCGGGGACCAGAAGGTGTCCTTCACCAACTCCCAGGTGTCCGAGAAGGCCTGGCGGGCCTGGCGGGCGCAGCCCGGAGTGAAGTCGGCCGAACCGCTCGGCATCCGCACCACCAACGCGTCGGCGGGCGCCCGCACCGCCGCGGTCTCCGTCTTCGGCGTCGACCCGGCCGGCCCCCTCCCGCCGCGCGGCAGCGGTCTCGCCCAGGGGCAGGTGGTCCTCACCGAGAAGGCCGCCAAGGAGCTCGGCGCTCTGACCGCGGGCGGCAAGCTGAAGATCGGCCCGCTGGAACTGACCGTGGCCGCCGTCTCCGGCACCGCCGCCTACAGCCACACCCCGGTCGTCTGGATGGATCTCAACGACTGGCAGCGCATCGGCAACCCCGGCACCTCCATCGACACCCTCGCCACCGTGATCGCGCTCGACACCGCCGGTTCGGCGGACCTCGCCGCCGGCGACGAGGCGGCCGGCACCTCGGCCCGGACCATCGACGAGGCACTCGGCGCCATAGGGTCCTACCAGGCCGAGAACGGCTCGCTCCAGCTCATGCGCGGCTTTCTCTTCGCCATCTCGGCCCTGGTCATAGGGGCCTTCTTCACCGTGTGGACGATCCAGCGCAGCGCGGACATCGCCGTACTGAAGGCACTGGGCGCCTCCACCCCGTACCTGCTGAAGGACGCCCTCGGCCAGGCCGTCGTCATGCTCGCGATCGGCACCGGGCTCGGTACGGCGCTCGCCGCCGGCGTCGGCGTGCTGATCAGCGGGGGCAACGTCCCCTTCGTCCTCGACACGGCGACCGTGCTGGTGCCCGCCGCGATCATGATCGCGCTCGGCGCGCTGGGCGCGGCCCTGTCCATCCGGCGGATCACCGCCGTCGACCCCCTGACCGCCCTCGGGAGCGCCCGATGACCCTGCTCGTGCACGACGTCACGCTCACCTACCCGGACGGCGAGAGCCGGCTCACCGCCCTCGACCGGGTCCGCCTGGAGGTGCCCGCGGGCACCCTGACCGCGGTGATCGGGCCCTCCGGCTCCGGCAAGTCCAGCCTGCTGGCCGTCGCCGCCACCCTGGTCACCCCGGATTCCGGGCGGGTGGTGGTGGCCGGCCAGGACACCGCCCGGCTGAGCGCGGCCGAGAAGTCGGCCCTGCGCCGCGAGAAGATCGGCATCGTCTTCCAGCAGCCGAACCTGCTGGCCTCGCTCACCGCCGCCGAGCAGCTCCAGGTGATGGCCCACCTCTCGGGCCGCCCCTCGCGGGCGCTGCGCCGCCGGGCGCTGGACCTGCTGGACGCGGTGGGGCTGGCCGACAAGGCCGACAAGCGGCCCCACCAGCTCTCCGGCGGCCAGCGCCAGCGGGTCAACATCGCCCGCGCCCTGATGAACGAGCCGGCCGTGCTCCTGGTCGACGAGCCGACGAGCGCCCTGGACCACGAGCGGGGGGCGGCCGTCCTCGACCTGCTGGTCACCCTGACCCGCGAGCGCTCCACCGCGACCGTGCTGGTCACCCACGACCATGCCCATCTGGAGCGGATGGACCGGACGGCGACGATGGCCGACGGCTGTCTGACGGACTCCGAGTCCGAGCGGGTCCCGGCCGCCTGAGCGCCCGCGCCCGTACGTACGCCAAGGCCCCGGCCCCCTCGCGGCGGAGGGGGCCGGGGCCTTCACGTACGGACGGAAGCTACGCGGGGCTCTGGCTCTGCAGCGCCACCGACAGCTCGGCCGCGACGTTCTGCAGGATCGGCACGAAGGACTCGGCCACGGCCTCGGTCACCCGGCCCGCCGGACCCGAGATGGAGATCGCGGCGGCGGTCGGCGAGTTCGGCACCGACACGGCCAGGCAGCGGACTCCTATCTCCTGCTCGTTGTCGTCGACCGCGTAGCCCGCCTTGCGGACCTGCTCCAGGGCCTCCAGGAACCCCTCCGGCGTGGTGATGGTCTTCTCGGTCGCGGCCGGCATCCCGGTGCGCGCCAGCAGCGCCCGTACCTCGTCGGCGGGCGTGTACGCGAGCAGCGCCTTGCCCACGCCGGTGGAGTGCGGCAGCACGCGGCGGCCGACCTCGGTGAACATGCGCATGGAGTGCTTGGACGGCACCTGGGCGACGTAGACGATCTCGTCCCCGTCGAGCAGGGCCATGTTCGCCGTCTCGCCGGTCTCCTCGACCAGGCGGGCGAGGTAGGGCCGGGCCCAGGTCCCCAGCAGGCGCGACGCGGACTCGCCGAGGCGGATCAGCCGGGGGCCGAGGGAGTACCGTCGGTTGGGCTGCTGCCGGACGTAGCCGCATGCCACCAGGGTGCGCATGAGGCGGTGGATGGTGGGCAGCGGCAGACCGCTGGCGGTGGAGAGCTCGCTGAGGCCGACCTCGCCCCCGGCATCGGCCATGCGTTCAAGCAGATCGAAGGCGCGCTCAAGGGACTGAACGCCACCGCTGGCGGCGGTGGGCTTCGCGGAAGCGTCGGTGGTGCTGGCGCTGGACGTCGGCACGGCGCGGTCCTTTCGGTGCTGGCAGGCAAGGAAGCAGCCTACCGGTCGGTCGGCGTCGGCCCTAGAGCCGGGTCGAAGCCGTCCCCGCCGGTCAGAGGGGGTTTGTCCGGGTCGCGGACCTCCTCGGGAAGTTACCCGTCCGCCCCCGGTGGTGGTAGCTACATTCTGGATAGTGAAATCTTAATTCCATCCTGTGGAAACATCCAATTGCGGCACCGGTGTGTCGGTGCTCTGTCCGGCCGCTCTTGACGGGCCCCGGATCGGCGGCGAGACTCCGTCAACAGAACGTTGAATTTCGCTCTGTGGAAGTAGATGGGGAGGTTCCGGCGTGTCCGACGACGTGGAACTGGTACTGCGCTCGACTCGCGTCATCACCCCCGGGGGGACGCGCGCCGCTTCGGTCGCCGTCGCCGCCGGGAAGATCGTCGCCGTACTGCCGCACGACGCCGAGGTACCGGCCGGCGCCCGGTTCGAGGACTTCGGGGACGACGTCCTGCTCCCCGGCCTGGTCGACACCCACGTGCACGTGAACGACCCGGGCCGCACCGAGTGGGAGGGCTTCTGGACGGCCACCCGCGCCGCCGCGGCCGGGGGCATCACCACGATCCTCGACATGCCGCTGAACTCCCTGCCGCCGACCACCACGGTCGACCACCTCCGCGTCAAGCAGGAGGTCGCCCGGACCAAGGCGCACGTGGACGTCGGCTTCTGGGGCGGCGCCCTGCCGGACAACGTCAAGGACCTGCGCCCGCTGCACGACGCCGGCGTCTACGGCTTCAAGTGCTTCCTGTCGCCCTCCGGCGTCGACGAGTTCCCCGAGCTCGACCAGGAGCGGCTGGCGACCTCCCTCGCCGAGATCACCGGCTTCGGCGGCCTGATGATCGTGCACGCCGAGGACCCGCACCACCTGGACTCCGCCCCGGCCGTCCCCGGACCCAAGTACGCCGACTTCCTGGCCTCCCGCCCGCGCGACGCCGAGAACACCGCGATCGGCAACCTGATCGCCCAGGCGAAGCGGCTGGACGCGCGCGTCCACGTACTGCACCTGTCCTCCTCCGACGCGCTGCCGCTGATCGCCGCCGCCAAGGCCGAGGGCGTCCGGATCACCGTCGAGTCCTGCCCGCACTACCTCACCCTCACCGCCGAGGAAGTGCCGGACGGCGCGAGCGAGTTCAAGTGCTGCCCGCCCATCCGCGAGGCCGCCAACCAGGACCTCCTGTGGGACGCGCTCGCCGACGGCACCATCGACTGCATCGTCTCCGACCACTCGCCCTCCACGGCGGACCTGAAGACGGACGACTTCGCCACCGCGTGGGGCGGCATCTCCTCGCTCCAGCTCGGCCTGCCCGCCATCTGGACCGAGGCCCGGCGCCGCGGACGCACCCTCGAGGACGTCGTGCGCTGGATGTCCGCCGCCCCGGCCGCGCTCGCGGGCCTCGCCGACAAGGGCGCGATCGAGGCCGGCCGCGACGCCGACTTCGCCGTGCTGGCCCCCGAAGAGACCTTCACCGTGGATCCCGCGGAACTGCACCACCGCAACCGGGTCACGGCGTACGCGGGCAAGACCCTGCACGGCGTCGTGAAGTCCACCTGGCTGCGCGGCAGGCAGATCGCCGACCACGGCACCCCGACCGAGCCCACGGGCCGACTCCTCGAAAGGCAGAACTGACCAGTGGCGATTCCTTCCTTCACCGGTAACGCGAACCCGTACGGAGGCGGCGACCCGTACGCCGACTACCGCACCGCGGACTTCCCGTTCACCCAGCACGCGAACCTCGCCGCGCGTCAGCTCGGCGCGGGCGTCCTCGCCGCCAACGACGAGTTCTTCGCCCAGCGCGAGAACCTGCTCGTCGAGGAGGCCGCGCACTTCGACCCCGAGCACTTCGGCCACAAGGGCAAGGTCATGGACGGCTGGGAGACCCGCCGCCGGCGCGGCGTCTCGGCCGGGCAGCCCTGGCCGACCGCCGAGGACCACGACTGGGCGCTGATCCGCCTCGGCGCCCCCGGCGTCATCCGCGGCATCGTCGTCGACACCGCCCACTTCCGCGGCAACATGCCGCAGGCCGTCTCGGTGGAGGCCACCTCCGTCGAGGGCTCCCCGACCGCGCAGGAGCTCCTCTCCGACGACGTGAAGTGGACGACCCTCGTACCGCGCACCCCCGTCGGCGGCCACGCGGCCAACGGCTTCGAGGTCGACGTGGAGCAGCGCTTCACGCACCTGCGCCTGAACCAGCACCCGGACGGCGGCATCGCCCGCCTGCGCGTCTACGGCGAGGTCCGCCCCGACCCGAAGTGGCTCGCCGCGCTCGGCACCTTCGACGTCGTCGCCCTGGAGAACGGCGGCTCCGTCCAGGATGCCTCCAACCGCTTCTACTCCCCGCCGACCAACACCATCAACCCGGGCCGCTCCCGCAAGATGGACGACGGCTGGGAGACCGCCCGCCGCCGCGACGACGGCAACGACTGGATCCGCTACCAGCTGGTGGCCGACTCCGAGATCCGCGCCGTCGAGATCGACACCGCCTACCTCAAGGGCAACTCGGCCGGCTGGGCCTCACTGTCCGTCAAGTCCGGCGAGGAGGGCGAGTGGACGGAGTTCCTGCCGCGCACCCGCCTGCAGCCCGACACCAACCACCGCTTCGTACTGGACGCCCCGGCGGTCGGCACCCACGTGCGGATCGACATCTTCCCGGACGGCGGCTTCTCCCGCCTGCGCCTGTACGGCTCGCTGACGGAGACCGGCGCGGCCGCGCTGACCGCCCGCCACCAGGAGCTGGGCGGCTGACGCCGTCCCCGTGACTGCCCCGGGGGCCGACACCCCCGGGGCCCGCACGCCCCGACGGGGCGCACCGCAGCAGCGGCGCGCCCCGTCGGCGCATCCGGGTGCCGGACGCGCGCCCGGCACCCGCGCGCCCGGCACCCGCGCCCCGGCGCCCGGCGCCCGCGCCTGCGGCCGCTACGCCGCGTGGCCGCCGTCCACCGCGAACTCGGCGCCCGTCACATAAGCGGCGTCCGGGCCCGCGAGGAAGGACACCAGGCCCGCCACCTCCTGTGCGGTGCCGAAGCGCCCGAGGGCCGTCAGCGCGCTCTGCGCGGCGGCGTGGGGGCCGTCCGCCGGGTTCATGTCGGTGTCCACCGGGCCCGGGTGCACGAGGTTCGCGGTGATGCCGCGCCCGCCGAGCTCCCGCGCCAGCGCCTTGTTCAGGCCGGTCAGCGCGGCCTTGCTCATCGCGTACAGGGTGCCGCCCGGGCCGGGGACCCGCGAGGTCATGCAGCTGCCGATGGTGACGATCCGGCCGCCGGAGCCCATCCGCGCGGCCGCGGCCCGGGTGGTCAGGAACACGCCGCGCACGTTGACCGCCAGTACCCGGTCCACATCGGCCGGGGTCAGGGCCTCCAGCGGCCCGAGCACGCCGATGCCGGCGTTGTTGACCAGGGTGTCGATCCGCCCCAGGCCCCGTACGGTCTCCTCCACCGCGGCGACCGCCCGTGCCGGATCGCCCACATCGGCCCGGACCGCCAGGGCGCGCCGGCCGAGCGCCTCGATCCGGCCCACGACCTCGGCCGCGGTCTGCGCGCCGTGGACGTACGTGAGGGCGACGTCGGCCCCGTCCTGCGCCAGGCGCAGGGCGGTGGCCGCCCCGATCCCGCGGCCGCCGCCGGTCACCAGTGCCACCGTGCCACTGCTGCTCATGGTCTTCTCCCCGCTCTCGTCCGACAAGTCGTTGCGGGTTCAATGAAACGAGCGGCGAGGGGCGCGCGCTGGCGGGAATCGGACGTCGCGTTCGTGCGCGTCGCCCCGATGAGTTCCGGGGCGCCCGGGAGTCTGAACACGTGCAGCAGACACCGGACACAAGGAGCGCAGAACCATGGGCAAGCTGACCCTCACCACCTTCGTGACCCTCGACGGCGTCATGCAGGCTCCCGGCGGACCGGAGGAGGACCCCAGCGGCGGGTTCGCGTACGGCGGCTGGCTGGTCCCGTTCAGCGACGAGGGCATGGGGGCGTTCATGAACGAGGTGTTCGACCGGGCCGGTGCCTTCCTGCTCGGGCGCCGCACGTACGAGATCTTCGCCGACTACTGGCCGAAGGTGACCGACCCCACGCACCCGATCGCGAGCCGGCTCAACGGGCTGCCGAAGTACGTCGCCTCGACCACGCTCACGGAACCGGCCTGGGCCGGGACCACGGTCATCGACGGCGAACACCTCCAGGCCGAGATCATGCGGGTCAAGGACGCGCTGGAGGGGAGCCGGGAACTCCAGGTGCACGGCAGCGGGGCGCTGGCCCAGTGGCTGCTGGCGCGGGACCTCGTGGACGAGCTGAACCTGCTGGTGTTCCCCGTCTTCCTGGGCGCCGGGCAGCGGCTGTTCCCCACGGGCGGGCTGCCGACGGCCTGCGAGCTGGCCGCGTCGCGCACGACGCCGAACGGCACGGCCATCCTCACCTACCGCCCGACGGGCCGGGCCACCTTCGGCACCTTCGTCTGACCCGGCCACCGCCCACCGGGGCCGGAGCGGGCGGCCCCCGGAGGACGGCCCCCGGAGGACGGTCCCCGGAGGGCGGCGACCGGAGGCGGCCACCGGGCCGGCCCGCCCCGGCCCCGGCCGGCGGTGAAACCGCTCGACCGCCATGATCGGCTCCGGTACGGTGAGCCGCGCCCGAGGGAGCCGCCGCAGTCTCCACCCGCTTCACGCCGATGGAGAGTCCCTGGTGAGCTCGCCCGCCCTGCTCGCACGCACCGCCGCCCCCCGCCGCGCCTGGCTCGCCGACCTGCCGGTCCTGGCCGTCGCCGTCGTCTGGGGCGCCAGCTATCTCGCGGCCAAGGGCATCACCACGGCCCCCACCGTGATCGCCGTCCTCGTCCTGCGCTTCGCGCTCGTGCTGCCCGTGCTCGCCGTCGCCGGGTGGCAGCGGCTGCGGGCGCTCACCGCCCGGCAGCTGTCCGGTGCGGGCGTGCTGGGCCTCGTACTCGGCGGGATCTTCCTGCTGGAGACGTACGGGGTCGTCCACACCTCCGCCACCAACGCCGGGCTGATCATCAGCCTGACCATGATCTTCACCCCGCTCGCCGAGGCCGCCGTACGGCGCGAGGCCCCCTCGGGCGCGTTCCTCGCGGGCGCCGCGGCCTCCGTCGCCGGTGTCGTCCTGCTCACGCAGGGCGCCGGGTTCACCGTCCCCGGCGCCGGCGACCTGCTCATCCTCGGCGCGGCCCTCGCCCGCACCCTGCACGTCCTGCTGATGGCGCGGATCAAGGCCGTCCAGGACGCCGACTCGCTGTCGCTGACCACCGTTCAGCTCGGCGGCGCCGTCCTCGTCTTCGCCGTACTGGCCGCCGTACCCGGCACGGGCGACAGCCCCTGGGCGGCGGCCGCCGCCTTCGGGCCCGCCGAGTGGGCGGGGCTCGCCTTCCTCTCCGTCTTCTGCACGCTCTTCGCGTTCTTCGTGCAGATGTGGGCCGTACGCCGCTCCTCGCCCTCCCGCGTCAGCCTGCTGCTCGGGACCGAACCCCTGTGGGCGGCCGCCGTCGGCATCGTCATCGGCGGCGAACACCTCGGCGCGGCCGGGTTCGCGGGCGCCGCGCTCGTCCTCGGCGGCACCGCCTGGGGCCGCCGGGCCGTGGCGTGACCGGAAATCGATGGTTCCAGCACCGAGCGGTCACATTAATGTGACCGCATGCCACAACCGGACATCAGCGTGAACGACGCGGACTTCCACGCAGACCCCTACTCCTTCTACGCCCGGCTGCGCGCCGCGGGCCCGGTGCACGAGGTCGAGGTCACGGCCGCCGAGTACGCGCCCACGTTCCTGGTCGTCGGGTACGAGGAGTCCCGCCAGGCACTCAACCACCCCGGTCTGCTGAAGAACTGGACGAGCAGCGAGGTCCTGCCGGGCATCGCGACCACCGCCGCCAACAGCAACATGCTGGAGGCCGACCCGCCGCACCACACCCGGCTGCGCCGTCTGGTCGCCCGCGAGTTCACCCTGCGCCGCGTGCAGGCCATGCGCCCCCGCGTCCAGC
This sequence comes from Streptomyces sp. WM6372, assembly GCF_001279655.1. Taxonomy (NCBI): domain Bacteria; kingdom Bacillati; phylum Actinomycetota; class Actinomycetes; order Kitasatosporales; family Streptomycetaceae; genus Streptomyces; species Streptomyces sp. WM6372. The sequence continues at coordinate 37,231 of NZ_LGDB01000226.1, forward strand.
AGATCACCGACGAACTGCTCGACGCGATGGCCGCCCGCCCGCAGCGCACGGCCGACCTGATCAAGGCCCTCGCCTTCCCGCTGCCCATGACCGTCATCGGCGAACTCCTCGGCGTCCCCGACCTGGACCGCGAGCGCTTCGGTTACTGGTCCAAGGAGGTCCTCGCGCCCACCTCCGTCACGCCGAGCACCACCGCGCACCAGAAGCTCGGCGACTACCTCGCGGAGCTCGTCGAGGCCAAGGCCAAGGACCCCGGCGAGGACCTGCTCAGCGCCCTCATCCGGACCCGCGACGAGGACGGCGACGCGCTGTCGCCCAACGAGCTGATCGGCATGGCCTTCCTGCTGCTGATCGCCGGCCACGAGACCACCGTCAACCTCATATCCAACGGCACGCGCGCCCTGCTGGCCCACCCGGACCAACTGGCCGCCCTGCGCGCCGACTACGACGGCCTGCTCGACGGAGCCGTCGAGGAGATGCTCCGCTACGACGGCCCGGTGCAGAACACCACCTACCGCTACGCCCGCGCGGACATGGAGCTCGGCGGCACCGCCATCCCGGCCGGGGCCACCGTCCTCGTCTCGCTGGCCGGAGCGGACCGCGACCCCGGGCGGTACGAGGCCCCCGACGCGTTCGACATCCGGCGCGCCCCGCAGGGCCACCTCGCCTTCGGGCACGGGCTGCACTTCTGCATCGGCGCCCCGCTCGCCCGCATGGAGGGCCGCATCGCGCTCCGCGGCCTGCTGGAGCGCTTCCCGGACCTGGCCGAGGACCCGGCCGAGGAGGCGCCGACGTACATCGGGGGCAGCCTGATCCGCGGCGTGACCCGGCTCCCGGTGCGCTGGTAACCCCGCCCGTGGCCGATTCCGTACCACCCCCGCCCGCCCCACCGGCGCCCCTGCAGCTACAGGTCCGGGAGCTCCGCCATCCGGACCGGGCGCCGCTCACGCCGCGACACCTCGCACGCCTCCGCGATCCGCAGCGCGGCCAGCGCCTCCCGGCCGTCGCACGGATTGGGGCCGTCGCCGCGCACCAGCCGGACGAAGGCCGCCAGCTCGGCCTCGTACGCGGGGGCGAACCGCTCCAGGAAGCCCGTCCAGGGCTTGCTCGCCGGGGGCGGGCCGTGCGGTTCGGTCGAGGCGATCGGCGTACGGTCGTCCAGCCCCGAGGAGACCTGGTCGAGCTCCCCGGCCAGCTCCATCCGCACGTCGTACCCGGCGCCGTTGCAGCGGGTGCCCGTACAGGTGGCCAGGGTCCCGTCGTCCAGGGTGAGGACGGCGACGGCGGTGTCCACGTCGCCGAGCTCACGGAAGACCGCCGGACCCGCGTCGGAGCCGGTCGCGAACACCTCGGTCACCTCGTGCCCGGTCACCCAGCGGACCATGTCGAAGTCGTGCACCAGGCAGTCCCGGTACAGGCCTCCCGACGTCGCCAGGTACGCGGCGGGCGGCGGAGCCGGATCGGCGGTCATCGTCCGTACGGTGTGCAGCCGCCCCAGGGCTCCGGAGCGCACCAGTTCCCGCGCGGTGCGGCAGCCCGCGTCGAAGCGGCGCATGAAGCCCAGCTGGAGCACCCCGTCCGCGGCGGCCACCTCGCGCAGCACGGCCAGCGTCCGGGCGAGATCGGTGGCCAGGGGCTTCTCGCAGAACACCGGGAGCCCGCCGCGGACCGCCCGCAGGACCAGCTCGGCGTGCCCGTCGGTGGCGCAGGCCACGACCACGGCGTCCACGCCCCAGGTGAAGACCTGCTCCACGGACGGGGCGGCGGTCGCCCCCAGCCGGTCGGCGAGGCGCGCCGCCCGCGCGGGATCGGCGTCGGCGAGCAGCAGCGAGCCGGCGTCCGGGTGGCGGGCCAGTGCCGCCGCGTGGAAGGAGCCGATCCGGCCCGTTCCGATCACCCCGATGCGCATGCAATCAACCTGACCCCCTCACCGGGGGCTGTCAATCCGCCCGACAGTACCCGTATGGCCCAGATGGGCTCGAAGGCCCCGATGACCGCACATGGTCCACTGTGGCGGATACTGAGCGGCTGGAACCGTAATGACCGCTTTGGCAGCAGCGGACCGCACAAGACACAGGACGAGGGAAGGGCACGCAGACGTGGCTAGGGTTCGGACAGGGGTACGCGTCGTGGGCGCCGTGCTCGCGGCGGTACTGGGGGCCTCCCTCGTGGGCTGCAGCAGCACGGGCGGCAAGCGTGCCGAGGAGCGGGCGAAGGCCGCCCAGGCGGGCCGGCCCGCCGTGTCCACCCCGCGCTGGACCTTCGCGATGGTCACGCACGCGGGAGACGGCGACACCTTCTGGGACATCGTCCAGAAGGGCGCCAAGGAGGCCGCCGCGAAGGACAACATCAACTTCGTCTACGCCCACGACGACCAGGCTCAGCAGCAGGCCCAGTTCGTGCAGAACGCCATCGACCAGAAGGTCGACGGGATCGTGGTGAGCCTGGCCAAGCCCGAGGCGCTCAAGGACGTCATCGGCAAGGCGGTCAAGGCCGGAATCCCGGTGATCACGGTCAACTCCGGATCCGCGCAGTCGGCCGAGTACGGGGCCCTCACCCACATCGGCCAGGACGAGCAGATCGCCGGCGAGGCGGTGGGAGCCGAGCTGACCAAGCGCGGCAAGAAGAAGGCCGTCTGCGTCCTGCACGAGCAGGGCAACGTCGGCCACGAGCAGCGCTGCGCCGGGGCGAAGAAGACCTTCGGCGGGACCATGGAGAACCTGTACGTCGAGGGCACCAACATGCCCTCCGTCCAGGCGGCCATCCAGGCGAAGCTCCAGGCCGACCCCTCCGTCGACGCGATCGTCACCCTCGGCGCCCCCTTCGCTCCGACGGCGGTCAAGGCGAAGGACGCGGCGGGCAGCAAGGCCGAGGTCGACACCTTCGACCTCAACGCGTCCGTCGCCCGCGACCTCAAGTCCGGCGCCCTCGGCTTCGCCGTCGACCAGCAGCCCTACCTCCAGGGTTACGAGGCCATCGACCTGCTCTGGCTCTACCGCTACAACGCGAACGTGCTCGGCGGCGGCCGCCCGGTGCTGACCGGACCTCAGATCGTGACGGCCGACGAGGCCGGCAAGCTGGAGGAGTTCATCAAGCGGGGCAGCCGATGAGCACGGCAACGGCCGTCGACGAACGGCTCGCCCCCACCTCGCTGGTCCGCAAGCTGCTCGGCCGCCCCGAGCTCGGCGCGGTCGTCGGCGCGGCCGCCGTCTTCGTCTTCTTCTCCATCGCCGCGCCCAGCTTCCTCCAGGCCTCCAGCCTGAGCACGGTCCTCTACTCGGCCTCCACCATCGGGATCATGGCCTGCCCGGTCGCCCTGCTGATGATCGGCGGCGAGTTCGACCTCTCCGCCGGCGTCATGGTCACCACCTCGGCGCTGGTCAGCTCGATGTTCAGCTACCAGATGACCGCCAACGTGTGGGTGGGCGTGGGGGTGTCCCTGCTGGTCACCCTGGCCATCGGCTTCTTCAACGGGTTCATGCTGACCCGTACCAAGCTGCCCAGCTTCATCATCACGCTCGGCACCTTCCTGATGCTGACGGGCCTGAACCTCGGCTTCACCAAACTGATCAGCGGCTCCGTCTCGACGAAGACCATCGCCGACATGGAGGGCTTCGACTCCGCCCGCGCGCTCTTCGCCTCGCAGTGGAACGTCGGTTCGGTCACCCTCAAGGTCACCATCCTGTGGTGGCTGGCCCTGGTCGCCGTCGCCACCTGGATCCTGCTGCGCACCCGCGCCGGCAACTGGATCTTCGCGGTCGGCGGCGGGGCGGACGCGGCCCGCGCGACCGGCGTCCCCGTCGTCAAGACCCGGATCGGCCTCTACATGGGCGTCGCCCTGTGCGCCTGGATCTCCGGGCAGCACATCCTCTTCTCGTTCGACGTCGTCCAGTCGGGCGAGGGCGTCGGCAACGAGTTCCTCTACATCATCGCGGCCGTCATCGGCGGCTGCCTGATGACCGGCGGCTACGGCTCCGCCATCGGCTCGGCCGTCGGCGCCTTCATCTTCGGCATGACCAGCAACGGCATCGTGTACGCCCAGTGGAACCCGGACTGGTTCAAGTTCTTCCTCGGCGCAATGCTCCTGCTGGCGACGCTGCTCAACGCATGGGTCCGCAAGCGGGCGGAGGCGAAGTGATGACCAAGGCCGTGTCCGCGACCCCGTACGAGAAGTCCTCCGTGACGGCGCTCGTGAAGATGAGCGACGTCAGCAAGTTCTACGGCAACATCCGGGCCCTCCAGGGGGTCTCCCTGGAGGTGCACGCCGGCGAGATCACCTGCGTCCTCGGTGACAACGGCGCCGGCAAGTCCACCCTCATCAAGATCATCGCGGGGCTGCACCGGCACGACGCCGGCCGCTTCGAGATCGAGGGCGAGGAGACCGTGCTCGCCAACCCGCGCGCCGCCCTCGACCACGGCATCGCCACCGTCTACCAGGACCTGGCCGTCGTCCCGCTCATGCCCGTCTGGCGGAACTTCTTCCTCGGCTCCGAGCCCACCAAGGGCCGCGGCCCCCTCCGCCGCCTCGACGTGGAGTTCATGCGCGAGACCACCCGCGCCGAGCTGCTGCGCATGGGCATCGACCTGCGCGACGTGGACCAGCCGATCGGCACCCTGTCCGGCGGCGAGCGGCAGTGCGTGGCCATCGCCCGCGCCGTCTACTTCGGGGCGAAGGTCCTCGTCCTCGACGAGCCGACCGCCGCCCTCGGAGTCAAGCAGTCCGGCGTGGTCCTCAAGTACGTCGCCGCGGCCCGGGACGCGGGCCTCGGCGTGGTCCTGATCACCCACAACCCGCACCACGCCTACTTGGTCGGCGACCGGTTCGTGCTGCTCAAGCGCGGCACGATGGCCGGCAGCCACACCCGTGACTCGATCACCCTGGACGAGCTCACCCGGCAGATGGCGGGCGGCTCCGAGCTGGACGAGCTGAGCCACGAACTGGAGCGGGTGGCAGAATCAGGACCGGACCACCCGTCCGGAGCAGCCGATCCGGCGTCCGGCACCACCGCACCCTGAGGGACGACACGACTCGATGAGCACGTACCGGGACTTTGCGCTCACCCACCGGGGGTCGGCGCGAGGCACCGTCCTGCGGACCATCGGGACCCGTGAGCGCCGGTCGCACCTGACCGCCCCGCGCGTCCCGACCGTCGGCATCGACATCGGCGGCACCAAGGTGATGGCCGGCGTCGTCGACGCCGACGGGGTCATCCTGGAGAAGATCCGCACCGAGACCCCCGACAAGTCCAAGAGCCCCAAGGTCGTCGAGGACACCATCGTCGAGCTGGTGCTCGACCTGTCCGACCGGCACGACGTCCACGCCGTGGGCATCGGCGCGGCCGGCTGGGTCGACGCCGACCGCTCCCGGGTGCTCTTCGCACCCCACCTGGCCTGGCGCGACGAGCCGCTGCGCGACGCGCTCCAGTCCCGGCTCGCGGTCCCGGTCATGGTGGACAACGACGCCAACACCGCCGCCTGGGCGGAATGGCGCTTCGGCGCCGGGCGCGGCGAGGACCACCTCGTCATGATCACGCTCGGTACCGGCATCGGCGGTGCGATCCTCGAAGGCGGCCAGGTCAAGCGCGGCCGCTTCGGGGTCGCCGGCGAGTTCGGCCACATGCAGGTCGTCCCCGGCGGCCACCGCTGCCCGTGCGGCAACCGCGGCTGCTGGGAGCAGTACAGCTCCGGCAACGCCCTGGTCCGCGAGGCCCGCGAGCTGGCCGCCGCCGACTCCCCGGTCGCGCACGACATCATCGCCCGGGTCGGCGGCAACGTCGCGGAGATCACCGGGCCGCTCATCACCGAGCTGGCCCGTGAGGGCGACGCCATGTGCGTCGAGCTCCTGGAGGACATCGGCCAGTGGCTGGGCGTCGGCATCGCCAACCTCGCCGCCGCCCTCGACCCCTCCTGCTTCGTCATCGGCGGCGGCGTCAGCGCGGCCGACGACCTGCTGATCGGCCCGGCCCGGGACGCCTTCCGGCGCCACCTCACCGGCCGCGGCTACCGCCCCGAGGCCCGCATCGCCAAGGCCCAGCTCGGCCCCGAGGCCGGCATGGTCGGCGCCGCCGACCTGGCCCGGCTCGTCGCCCGACGCTTCCGCCGCGCCACGCGCCGGCGCGTCGAGCGGTACGAGCGCTACGCGCAGTGGGGCCTGATCGACTCCCCGGCCACCGCGGAGCGCAAGGCCGCCGAGCTGAAGGCCGCCGAGGCCGAGGCCGTGGACACGAAGCCCGCGGACCTCAAGGACGGGGAGACGCAGTGACACCGCCCTCCCTGCCCCACCAGGCGCCCGCCCCCGACGAGGGCGGCACGCCCGCCCCGGCCGAGGACCGCAAGCACGTCGTCCGGCGCCGCTGGATCACCGCGATCATCATCCTGTTGCTGGTGGGCGTACCCGCGGGCTACCTCGCCGTATCCGCCCGGCAGAGCCGCGAGAGCGGCCGCGACAAGGCCGCCAAGGTCGGCGCGACCAAGGTGCGCCCCGGCTGGCCCTCCAAGGTGCAGCGCAGCATCTACGAGGTGCCGATCCCGCCGAAGGCGTGGCGGGTCGGGTTCCTGGAGACCAACAACTGGCGCACCAGCCGGCTGTACGTGCAGTTCGCCGTCACCCCCGCCGACCTGGACACCTTCCTCGCCGACGTCGGCACCAGCCGCTCCGAGCTGACCCGCGAGGTCTCCGTCGGGGCGCACGACGCGGCGATCGCGGGCTGGAGCTGGGGCCCGCAGAACACCTGGTACGGCACCACCCTGGAGCAGCCGAACCCCCGCCCCACCCGGGACGTCACGGTCGACCTCACGGACCCGGCCAAGCCGAGGGTCTACGTGGTCTCCACCGCGACCCCGTAGCCGGGGGCGTTCGGCGGACCACGGCCGGACACCCCCTAGCCTTCTGCCATGAAGCTCACCAAGCGGCTGCACTCCTGTGTCCAACTGGAGAAGGACGGGCGCGTGCTCGTCATCGACCCGGGCGTCTTCAGCGAGCCCGACGCGGGGCTCGGGGCGGACGCCCTGCTCGTCACCCACGAGCACCCCGACCACTTCGACGAGGGCCGGCTGCGCGCCGCCCTCGACGCCAATCCGGAGTCCGCGCTCTGGACGCTGCGCAGCGTCGCGGAGCGGCTGGCCCCCGCCTATCCGGGCCGGGTGCACACCGTCGGCCACGGGGACGCCTTCAGCGCCGCCGGCTTCGAGGTCCAGGTCCACGGCGAGCTGCACGCCGTGATCCACCCGGACATCCCGCGGGTCACCAATGTCGGCTTCCTCGTGGAGGGTTCGCTCTTCCACCCCGGTGACGCGCTGACCGTCCCCGAGGTGCCCGTGGACACCCTGATGCTCCCGGTGCACGCACCCTGGAACAAGGTCTCCGAGGTGATCGACTACCTGCGCGAGGTCAAGCCGCGCCGGGCCGTCGACATCCACGACGCCTACCTCTCGGACATCGCCCGGCCGATCTACGACAACGTCCTCGCGGCCCTCGGCGGCACCGACCACGGGCGGCTCGCCGCCGGGGACGCCGCCCAGCTGTGACGGTCGGTGCCGGGCGGTAGGTTGGACGGCATGCGTATCGCCACGTTCAACGTCAACTCGATCACCGCCCGGCTGCCCCGTCTGCTGGCCTGGCTGGAGAGCTCCGGCACGGATGTCGTGTGCATCCAGGAGACCAAGTGCTCCGAGGAGCAGTTCCCGCGCGAGCAGCTGCGCGAGCTGGGCTACGAGTCGGCCGTCAACGCCACCGGCAGGTGGAACGGGGTGGCCCTGATCTCCAAGGTCGGCCTGGAGGACGTGGTCAAGGGCCTGCCCGGCGGGCCCGACTACGAGGGCGTCGAGGAGCCCCGGGCGATCTCCGCCACCTGCGGCGGCGTGCGCCTGTGGTCGGTGTACGTGCCGAACGGGCGCGAGGTCGAGCACGACCACTACGGGTACAAGCTGGACTGGTTCCGCGCGCTGACCGCCGCCGTCGCCGAAGACGCGGCCGGCCCGCGCCCGTTCGCGGTGCTCGGCGACTACAACGTGGCCCCGACCGACGAGGACGTGTACGACCCGGCGGTCTTCGCGGGCCTGACCCACGTGACCCCCGCCGAGCGCGCCGCCCTGGAGGCACTGCGTGCCGCGGGGCTCTCCGACGTGCTGCCGCGCCCGCTCAAGTACGACCGGCCGTACACGTACTGGGACTACCGCCAGCTCGCCTTCCCCAAGAACCGGGGCATGCGCATCGACCTGGTCTACGGGAACGAGCCCTTCACCAAGGCCGTCACCGACGCCTACGTCGACCGCGAGGAGCGCAAGGGCAAGGGAGCCTCGGACCACGCGCCGGTGGTCGTGGACCTGACGCTCGACACCCCCTAGCCGGCCGTGGCGGACGGATCCCGCGCGCCCTGTGGCCAGCGCGGGATCCTGGTGCCAGGCTGGGCGGTATGAACATCCCCTTCCTGGACAACTGGCTGAACCGGCACGAAACGGAACGGGGTGCGGGACTCGCCGCCGCCCTCGCGGACGACCCCGAGGGCGTCAACGAGTTGTTCTCGGAATGCGAGATGCTGCGCGTCCACGCGCGCGCGGCGGGGCTGGAACTCGACGAGAGCCCGGCCTCGTTGGAGGCGCTCGACCAGCTGATGCCCCGCTGGCGGCGGGACCCCGAGGTCGTGCCCTGGCTCGGCAACGACGCGGGCTTCTACCTCGGCACGGTGATCATCCGGACCACACTGGGCGCCGCCTGGCAGGTCTGGCCCAACGGCCAGCCGGTGATCCGCCTGGCCTCGGGCCGCGAGCTGAACGTGGTGGAGTCGGGGGTGTCGTGGGCGATGACGGGCTCCCCGGAACTCTCCCAGGCGTACGCCGAAGCCTCCGAAGGCTGACCCGATTGATCTTTATGTCGCCTTTAGGCGTGTCGAGCGGAAGTGCCCTTCCGTCGCTGGATAGTTTGCGCTGACCTCGACACTCCGACAGGTGGGCAGGGCAGCGTATGGCCGTCGATCCGTTGATCGAGCTGCGGGACGTCAACAAGCACTACGGGGCGTTGCACGTCCTCCAGGACATCAACCTCACCGTCGGCCGCGGCGAGGTGGTGGTGATCATCGGCCCGTCCGGTTCCGGGAAGTCGACCCTGTGCCGGACCATCAACCGCCTGGAGACCATCGAGTCGGGCACGATCCTGCTCGAGGGCAAGCCGCTGCCCGACGAGGGCAAGGAGCTGGCCGCCCTCCGCGCCGACGTGGGCATGGTCTTCCAGTCCTTCAACCTCTTCGCGCACAAGACCGTCCTCGCCAACGTCTCGCTCGCGCAGGTCAAGGTCAGGAAGCGCAAGAAGGACGAGGCCGACAAACGCTCCCGCGAGCTGCTCGGCCGCGTGGGCCTCGCCGACCAGGCCCCGAAGTACCCCGCCCAGCTCTCCGGCGGCCAGCAGCAGCGCGTCGCGATCGCCCGGGCCCTCGCCATGAACCCCAAGGCCCTGCTCTTCGACGAGCCCACCTCGGCCCTCGACCCGGAGATGATCAACGAGGTGCTGGAGGTCATGCGCCAGCTCGCCGCCGACGGCATGACGATGGTCGTGGTCACGCACGAGATGGGCTTCGCCCGCTCCGCCGCCAACCGCGTCGTGTTCATGGCCGACGGCAGGATCGTCGAGGACCGCACGCCGGAGGAGTTCTTCACCGCCCCGGAGAGCGAGCGGGCCAGGGACTTCCTCTCCAAGATCCTCAAGCACTGAGGGGCGGGCCGATGAAGCGCACCCCCGGCGCGCGCCCGCGCGCCCGCCTCCGTCTCCGCCTCCTACTCCTCGTCTCCGTCCTGCTGGCCCTCCTCGCCGGCTGCGGCAAGGAAGGCAGCCCCCCGGTCAAGGGCCCTCAACCCGAGGACCTGCCGGTCTACAAGGTCGCGAGCGGCTTCGAGCTGCCGCAGTCCCGTACCTGGGAGCGCGCCAAGCGGCGCGGCCGCCTCGTGGTCGGCGTCAAGGAGGACCAGCCGTACCTGGGCGAGAAGGACCCCGCGAGCGGCCGCTACTCCGGTTTCGACGTCGAGATCGCCAAGATGATGGCGGCCTCGCTCGGCTTCGACCCCAAGACGACCGAGTTCAAGACGATCGCCTCGGCCAACCGCGAGACGGCCCTGCAGAACGGCCAGATCGACTACTACGTCGGCACCTACACGATCAACGACAACCGCAAGAAGCAGGTCGGCTTCGCCGGCCCGTACTTCATGGCCGGCCAGTCCCTGCTCGTGCGCAAGAACGAGAAGGACATCAAGGGCCCCGACGACCTCGCCGGCAAGAAGGTCTGCTCCGCCGCCGGATCCACCCCCTACCAGCGGCTCCAGCGGGAGTACCCGCAGGCGGTCCTGGTCGCCTACGACACCTACTCGGCCTGCGTGGACAACCTCCTGACCTACCAGGTCGACGCCGTCTCCACCGACGACTCCATCCTCCTCGGCTACGCGGCCAAGGTCCCCGAGGAGCTCAAGGTCGTCGGCGCGCCCTTCTCCAAGGAGCCCTACGGCATCGGCGTACCGCGCAGCGACAACGCCCTGCGCTTCGCCCTCGACGACGCCCTGGAGGAGCAGGAGAAGAACGGGAACTGGAAGAAGGCGTACGAGGCCACGCTCGGCCTGTCCGGCGTACCCGCCCCGAAGCCGCCCGCCATCGACCGCTACCCGGCGAGCTGAGGGGAGAGCCCACCACCATGGACGTACTCACGCAGAACTTCCCGCTCTACTGGAAGGGTTTCCTCGGGACCGTCGAACTCACGGTCTACGCCTCGCTCCTCGCCCTGGTCCTCGGCTTCGTCATGGCCTCCTTCCGCGTCGCGCCCGTCGGCTCCTTCCGGGTGTTCGGCACGGTCTGGGTCACCGTGCTCCGCAACACCCCGCTCACCCTGCTCTTCTTCGCCGTGCTGCTGGGTCTGCCGCGCTTCGGGCTGGTCCTGCCGTTCCAGGTGTTCGCGGTCCTCACGCTGGGCTGCTACACCTCCGCCTTCATCTGCGAGGTGCTGCGCTCGGGCATCAACACCGTGCCCAAGGGCCAGGGCGAGGCCTCCCGCAGCCTGGGCATGAGCTTCACCCAGACCCTGGGCTCGGTGGTGCTGCCGCAGGCCTTCCGCAGCGTCATCCCGCCCATCGGCTCCACGCTGATCGCCCTCGCCAAGAACTCGGCGATCGCCGGCGCCTTCAGCGTCACCGAGCTGCTGGGCACGTACAAGACCCTCAGCGAGCTGGGCTACAACATCATCTGGACCTTCGTCTGGATCGCCGTCGGCTACCTGATCATCACCTTGTCCATCAGCGCGCTCTTCAACGTGCTGGAGAAGCGCTGGGGGATCGCCCGATGACCGCGCACGCGCTCCACGGGGAGCTGGAGTCCACCGCCCTCTACGACCTGCCCGGCCCGCAGGCCCGGCGCCGGCACTTCCTCTACGGGATCGCCTCCACGGTGGTGATCCTCGGACTGCTCGCCTGGATCCTCTACCTCCTCTTCGACACCGACCAGTTCACCTCCGCCAAGTGGAGCCCCTTCACGTACAAGGGCATCCAGGAACTGCTGCTCAAGGGGCTGGGGAACACCCTCAAGGCCTTCCTGTACGCCTCGGTGTTCTCGCTCGTGCTCGGCGCGGTGCTCGCGGCCGGGCGGCTCTCCGTGCACCGGCCGGTGCACTGGGCGGCCACCCTGTGCGTGGAGTTCTTCCGGGCCATGCCGGTGCTGGTGATGATCTTCTTCATCTTCGTCGCCCTGAAGGTCCAGCCGCTGCCGGCGCTGGTGGCGGGCCTGACCCTCTACAACGGCTCGGTGCTCGCCGAGGTCTTCCGTACGGGCATCAACTCCGTCGACCGGGGCCAGCGCGAGGCGGCGTACGCGCTCGGCATGCGCAAGACCCAGGTGATGACGTTCGTGCTCGCCCCGCAGGCGGTCCGGGCGATGCTGCCCACCATCATCAGCCAGCTGGTGGTGGCCCTGAAGGACACCTCGCTCGGCTACCTGATCACCTACGAGGAGTTCCTGCACGCGGGCAAGCTGATCGCCTCGAACCTCGACTACGACCTGCCGTTCATCCCCGTCGTGATGATCATCTCCCCGATCTACATCGGGATGTGCATGCTGCTCTCCTGGTTCGCCGGCTGGGTGGCGCGGTTCGAGCGGCGCAGCGTGAAGACCGAGGCGGTCGAGGTCGTCGAGCCCGATCCCGGAACGGTGCTGCCGGGCACGCAACGGTAGCTCCGAAGAGCCGCCCCGCCCGGCAGCAGCCGCAGATCACTGCTCGCGCAGCGGCACCGAGACGTACGAGGGATCGGTGCGCGGCGAGGAGAAGGTCAGCTGTGCGCCGGTGGGGTCGTGCTCGACGTAGAGGGGGTCGGCGGTGTCGATCCCGAGGGCGGGCCGGCGGCCCTCGGTGACGTCGTGGGCGGTGGGGGTGACGGCGGGTACCGCCCGGGCCTGGTGCGGGTCCGGGCCCAGGGCGGTTGAACGGGCGTCACGTGCGCGGATCAGCCGTTCTGGGGCGTGGCGCCGGCGCCGCCCGCGCCGCCGGCCAGGGCGCTCTTGGCCTTCCACTCGTCCCAGGACAGGTTCCACTCGCCGTAGCCGTTGCCGATGTCGGCCTTGCCCTTGGAGCCGTCGCCGGTGACCTCGACCACATCGCCCACCTGGGCCTCGGCGAACAGGGCCTTCGCGTCGGAGTCGCTCATGCCCACGCAGCCGGAGCTGGTGTTGGCCCGGCCGAAGTTGCCGCTGTTCCACGGGGCGGCGTGGATGTACATGCCCGACCAGGTCACCCGCATCGAGTAGTCGACCATCTTGTCGTAGGAGTCGCCCAGGCCCACCGTCTGGGAGTCCATCCGGATGGTGCCCTCCTTGGACATCAGCACCATCTTCCCGGACCAGGAGGCCTTCTGGCCGCCGGGGGTGCCCGCCGAGACCGGGATCGTCTTCACGGCCTGGCCGTCCTCGGTCACCGTCATCTTGTGCGTGTCGAGGTTCACCTGGAGCCGGCGGTCCTTGCCGATCTTGAACTCGGTGTTGTAGTCCTTGACGAACATCCCGCCGCCCTGGCCCGAGTCCACCCCGTTGAGGTTCATCTCGACCTTCACGTCGGTGCCGGACTTCCAGTACTCCTTCGGCCGCCAGTCCACCCGGTCGTTGCCGGTGTAGTCCTTGAACCAGCCCCAGGAGCCCTCGGTGTTGTTCGAGGTGGTGACCTTCAGGTGCTTCTCGACCTCGGCCTTGTTCTTCACCGGGTTGTCGAAGACGATCGAGACCGGCTGGGCGACGCCCACCACCGGGTTGGCCTTGCCCGGGTTGATCGTGACCTTGTTCACCTTGTCCGCGGCGACCGTCTTGAACTGGGCGCTCGCGCTCTGGCTGTCGGTGTTCTGCGCCTCGACCTTGTAGTCCGTGCCCGGCGAGGCGTTGCGCTCGGAGGTCCACGTCTTGCCGTCGTCGGCTATCTTCCCGGGCAGTTCGCCGCCCTTGCCGTCGGACACCTTCACCAGAGCCAGCTTCCCCTCGGCGAGGGTCACCTTCACCGGCTCGCCGGGCTTGGCCTGATCTCCCGTGAGGTTCACGGACATCGCCATGTCCGGCTTCTTCTTCGCGTCCGCAGTGCCGGAAGCGCCCGCGCTCCCGTTTCCGCCCGAGCCGCCGCAAGCGGTCAGCGCGGCGGCCATGAGTGCGGTCCCGGCCAGCATGGCGTGGCGACTGCGTGCGGTACGGCGTGTGCGGCTCAACGAAAACCCCTCCAAGTAATGATCGTTCGCAAATGGAGATGCGGACGGCACGACTGTAGGTTGCACAATCCGCCGAAAAGATCCGACTTTCGGTTGTGACGTGGACCGCAGCGAAACGGTCATCGTCCGGTCACAATCGCCGCGCACCCCGGTCACGGACTCCTGTGAGAGTCCTGTGCGTCCCGCATCCCCGGACGTACAGGAAGGCCGATTCGCCGTGTGCGCACTGCTCGTGAGCTCCGCCCAGCGACACCAGTCCCCGGAGCGGGAGCTGAGTGTGCGTCCGATGTCCGTACCGGAATACCAGGGCTTCCTTTCCCGTAACCGGAACGCGAGCTTTCTCCAGTACCCGTCCTGGGCCGAGGTAAAGGACCTTTGGCGCTCGGAAAGGGTCGGATGGCACTATCCCGACGGACAAACAGCCGGTGCCGGGCTGGTCCTCTACCGGCAATTCCCCGGCACCCGCAAATACTTCGCCTACCTCCCCGAAGGCCCGGTCGCCGACTGGTCCGACCCGCACATCGACCGGTGGCTGGACCCCCTCAAGCGGCATCTGCGCGCCGCCGGCGCCTTCGCCGTCCGGATGGGCCCCACGCCCGCCTACCGCCGCTGGGACGCCGCCGCCGTCAAGTCCGCCACCGGAGCGGGCCGGCAGATCTCCGACGTGCTCGCCACCGAGGTCGACCCGGTCGGCGCCGCCCTCGCCGACCGGCTGCGCACCCGCGGCTGGAAGCGCTGCGGCGGAGAGGACGACGGCGACGCCCAGCCCCGCCACGTCTTCCGCGTGCCGCTCGCCGGCCGCTCCCGCGAGGAGCTGTGGTCCGGCCTCAACCAGGAGTGGCGGCGCAACGTCCGCAAGGCCGAGAAGGCGGGCGTGCAGACCGTCCTCGGCACCGCCGCCGACCTGCCCGAGTTCTACCGGCTGCTGCGCATCACCGAGGAGCGCGACGGCTTCCGGCTCGGCCGCTCGCTCGCGTACTACGAGCAGCAGTACGAGGTCCTCAACGCCGAGGCACCCGGCCGGATGCGGCTCTACCTGGGCATCCACCAGGGCGAGATCCTCGCCGCGCACACCATGATCGTGGCCGGGAAGCGGGTCTGGTACCAGACCGGCGCCTCCGCCGACCACCGCCGCGAGGTCCGCCCCAGCAACGCGCTCCAGTGGCGGATGATGTGCGACGCCCACGACCTCGGAGCCGACGAGTACGACATGCGCGGGGTACCCTCCACCCTTGACCCCGACGAACGTTCTTTCGGGCTGCTGCGCTGGAAGCTCGGCACCGGCGGGCAGGTCGTCGAAACGCTCGGCGAGTGGGAGACCCCCATGGACGGATACGCCAACACGGCGCTCCACAAGGCATTCCAGGCCTACCTGGCCCGCCGGTGACCACCACCGACACCAGACCGGCCACCGGCCCGTCCGCCGAAGGCGCCGCCGACGCGGCACCGGGGAAGAGCTCGGTGCTGCGCAGCGGCGCCCTCATGGCGGCCGGCTCGATGGTCTCCCGCGCCACCGGGTTCGTCCGCTCCGCCGTCGTCGTCGCCGCACTCGGCACCGGGCTGCTCGGCGACAGCTACGCCGTCTCCAACACCGTCCCGAACATCCTGTACATGCTGCTCATCGGCGGCGCGCTCAACGCGGTCTTCGTCCCCGAGCTCGTGCGGGCCGCGAAGGAGCACCAGGACGGCGGGGCCGCCTACACCGACCGGCTGCTCACCGCCTGCACCGCGGCGCTCGTCGCGCTGACGGCCGTCGCCGTGCTGGCCGCGCCGCTGATCGTCTCCGCGTACACCCCGTACACCGGCGGCCAGGCGAGCACCACCGTGGCGCTGGCCCGGTACTGCCTGCCGCAGATCCTCTTCTACGGGCTGTTCACCCTGCTCGGCCAGGTGCTGAACGCCCGCGGCCGGTTCGGCGCGATGATGTGGACCCCCGTCCTCAACAACATCGTGATCATCGGCGTCTTCGGGCTCTTCCTGTACGTCTCCCACGACGCGCCCGAGGGCCTGACGGCCGGCGAGACCCGCCTCCTCGGCCTCGGCACCACCGCCGGCATCGTCATCCAGGCCCTCGCCCTGGTCCCCTCGCTGCGCGCCGCCCGCTTCCGCTGGCGCCCCCGCTTCGACTGGCGCGGCCAGGGCCTCGCCCGCCCGCTGCGCAACGCGGGCTGGCTGGTCATGCTCGTCTTCACCAACCAGATCGGCTACTGGGTCGTCACCCGGCTCTCCACCGCCACCGGGCACCGGGCCGTGGAAGCCGGGCTCGCGGGCGGCGCCGGATACACCGCCTACAGCAACGCCTACCAGCTGTGGATCGTCCCGCAGGGCATCATCACCGTCTCCCTCGTGACCGCCCTGATGCCCCGGATGAGCGCGGCCGCCGCCGACGGCGACCTCGGCGCGCTCCGCCGGGACGTGTCGTACGCGCTGCGCTCCAGCGCCGCACTCGTCGTGCCCGCCGCCGCGCTCTTCGCCGCGCTCGCCCCCTGGGTGATGGGCAGCGTCTTCGGGTACGGGCGCACCGGCGCCGCCGACACCGCGGTCATGGCCGGCATGCTGACGGCCTTCGCACCCGGCCTGATCGCCTTCTCCGGCCAGTACGTCCTCTCGCGCGCCTTCTACGCCCTCTCCGACACCCGGACCCCCTTCTTCCTGAACCTGGTCATCGCCGCCCTGAACGCCGGGCTGTCGGCCGCCGCCTACCTGCTGCTGCCCCCGCGCTGGGCGGTCACCGGCATGGCCGGCGCCTACTCCGTCGCCCTGTTCGCGGGCCTCGCGGTGACCGCGTACACCCTCGCGCGGCGGCTCGGCCCGCGCACCGGGACCCGTACGCAGCGCCGCGCCACCGCGCTCCGCACCCACCTGCGGCTGCTGACCGCCTGCCTGCCCGGGGTGGCCGCGGCCTACGCGGCCGCCCGCGCCGCCGACGGCCTCGGCGACTTCGCCGCCGTCGGTGCGGGAACCGCGGCGCTCGCGCTGGTCGTCGTCCTCCTCGCCAGGCCGCTCGGCCTCACCGAAATCACCGACCTGCTGGACTCCCTGCGGCGCAAGACCGGCCGTTAGCGGGAGAACGAGACATAGAGCCATCTTGGATAATGACCGGATGCCACGCGTACTGCTGATCGAGGACGACCCTTCCATCCGGGAAGGAGTGGGCCTCGGCCTGCGCCGCCGCGGCCACGAGGTGGCCGCCGCCGAAACCGGCGAGGCGGGCCTCGCGCTGATGGGGACCTTCCTCCCGGAGCTGGTCCTGCTCGACCTGATGCTGCCCGGGATGAACGGCGTGCAGGTCTGCCGCCGCATCCGCGAGACCAGCCAGCTCCCGATCATCATGCTGACCGCCCGCGGCGACGACTTCGACATAGTCGTCGGCCTCGAAGCCGGCGCCGACGACTACATCGTCAAACCCGCCCGCACCGAGGTCATCGAGGCCCGCATCAAGGCCGTGCTGCGCCGCCTCGGAGCCCCGGCGGGCAGCCGCCCCGAGGTCGAGTTCCACGGCGAGCTCGCCATCGACCGGGCCGGACTGACCGTCGCGAAGAACGGGGAGCGCGTCCCCCTCGCCCCCAGCGAGATCAAACTCCTGCTGCACCTGTCCGCCTCGCCCGAGCAGGTCTTCTCCCGCCAGCAGCTCCTGGAGTACGTCTGGGACCACAGCTACCACGCCGACGCCCGGCTCGTGGACGCCTGCGTACGCCGCCTGCGCACCAAGGTCGAGGACCCCGCCGGCAGCCCCCGCTACATCCAGACCGTGCGCGGCTTCGGCTACCGCTTCGGCCCGCTGTGAGGCGCATCGCGCCGCTCGGGCTGCGCACCCGCCTGATCGCGGCCTTCCTGCTCGTCGCCGCGATCAGCGCGGTGACCACGGCGACGCTGACCTACCAGCAGGCCCGCACGGCCGTCCTCAAGCAGAGCCAGGACACCGCGGTCAGCACCCTGCGCGACCAGATCGAGACCCAGCCCCTCGATCTGCCGCTGGACCAGGCACAGCTCCAGCGGATCGTCACCGAGCTGGGGAAGAGGGGCAAGCCGAACCCCTGGAACGTCTTCGGCGAGTACGGCACCCTGCGGGCCTCCAGCACCAGCGCGCCCACCTCCACCGTGGTCACCGACGAGCTCCGCCGCCAGGTGACGGCCCATCCGCACGGCGCGTTCCAACGGGTGACCGATCCCGCGGGCAGACCGTACCTGGCCGTCGGCATGCCGGCCGTCTGGCTCCACCACGACGTCCGGGAACCCACCGGCCTGGTCCTCTTCGCGACGATGCCGCTGACCACCGAGGGCAAGACGGTCGACGCCATGGTCGAAGCCGCCAAGCGCGGCGCCGTCCCGGGTCTCGCCATCGCCGTCATCCCCGCCCTGCTCGCCGCGCGCAGCGTGCTGCGCCCCGTGCGGGACATGCGCCGCGCCGCCCAGCGGCTCGGCAGCGGCCGTCTCGACACGCGGATCGAGGTCCGCGGCTCCGACGAGCTCGCCGGACTCGCCCGCACCTTCAACGAGACCGCCGTCGCCCTCGAACAGTCGGTGGACGAACTGCGGGAGGCCGAGGTCCGGGCCCGCCGTTTCGCCTCCGACGTCTCCCACGAACTGCGCACCCCGCTGGCCGGGATGCTCGCCGTCACCGAGGTCCTGGACGAGGAGGCCGAGCGCCTCGACCCCGACACGGCCGCCGCCCTGCGGCTGGTCAGCGCCGAGACCGGCAAACTCGCCGTCCTCGTCGAGGACCTCATGGAGATATCCCGCTTCGACGCCCGCGCGGCCGAGCTCAACCTCGACGACGTGGACGTGGCCGAGGCGGTGCAGAAGACCCTGGAGCGCCGCCACTGGGACGACGAGCGGGTGCGCACCGACCTGCCGTCGCAGGTCCGCGCCCGGCTCGACCCGCGCCGCTTCGACGTGGTCCTCGCCAACCTCGTCGGCAACGCCCTCCGGCACGGCGGCGCCCCGGTCCGCGTCGGCGTGCGCACGCAGCCGCGGCCCGACGGCACCCGGCTGCTGATCGAAGTCGCCGACAGCGGGCCCGGCATCGCCCCCGAGGTGCTGCCGCACATCTTCGACCGCTTCTTCAAGGCCGACGCCGCCCGCACCCGCTCCGCGGGCAGCGGCCTCGGGCTCGCCATCACCCTGGAGAACGTCCGGCTGCACGGCGGCACCCTGCGTGCCGCGAACGGCGCCGCCGGGGGAGCGGTGTTCCTCCTCGACATGCCCCTGGAGGCCGACGCATGACCCGGACACGCGCGGCCGCGGCCGCCGTCGCCCTGCTGCTGGGAGGACTGCTGCTCACCGGCTGCGGGATCAAGCCCACCGGGGTCATCGAGAGCGGGGCCGCCGGGAAGGTCGTCGTGCCCGGGCCCGGGACCAAGGGGACGGTGTACCTCGTGGCGTCCGACGGGCGGCTCTTCCCCATACCCGAGAGGGAGCAGCCCGCGATGTCGGAGGCTTCGCTCCTCATACGGCTGCTCGTCGGCCCCACCGAAGCGCAGAGGGCAGCGGGCCTGGAGACCCGGCTGCCCGTGCTGGACATCAAGAAACAGGGCGCCAGCGCCGGGACGACCATGATCTCGGAGGACACCATCGGGGTCGGCCTGCCGTTCAAGGTCGCCACCCTGTCCGAGACGGCCCGCCAGCAGCTGGTGTGCACGGTGGCCTCCACCGAACCGCGGTACCAGGTGGTCCTGCTCGGCACGGACGCCGACGTCGGCCCCGCCCGCTGCGAACTCGGCAGCTGATCCTCCCCTTGCGGCGGGGCCGGTGCGCCCGCCACCGTGGCCCCATGGACCCCGCCGCGTACGTGCCCGACGTGTTCGACCCCCGGATCTACGGGGCCGGGATCCCGTACGAGAGCTACCGCCTGCTGCGCGAGCACCACCCGGTGGCCTGGCAGGAGGAGCCGGAGATCGCCGGCTGGCCCGCCGGCCCCGGATTCCGGGCGGTCACCCGGCACGCCGACGTGGTCCGGGTGCTGCGCGACCACGCCACGTACTCCTCCTGGCTCGGCGCCACCCAGATCCGCGATCCCGACCCGGCCGACCTGCCGTTCCTGCGGCGCACCATGCTCAACCAGGATCCGCGCCGCGGTGCGGGGGACCACGGGGCGGGCGACCACGGGCGGCTGCGCCGGCTGGTCTCCCGTGCGTTCACCCCCGCCCGCGTCGACGCCTTCGCCGGCCGGGTCCGCGAGCGGGCCCGTACGCTGCTGGCCGCCGCCCGGGACGGCGCCGAGGACGGAGCCGCCGACCTGGTCGCCGCGGTCACCGACGAGTACGCGCTGCTCAACCTGACCGACCTGCTGGGCGTTCCGGCCGCCGACCGGGGCCTGCTGCTGGAGTGGACCGTACGGGTCATCGGCTACCAGGACCCCGAGGACGCGCCCGCGCCCCGGCTCGGCCCCGACGGCAGGCCCCTCAACCCGCGCTCCCCGGCCCTGCTCGGCGAGATGTTCTCGTACGCCCGGGAGCTGGCCGCCCACAAGCGGGCGCACCCCGGCGACGACGTGATGACCGCGCTCGCCGGGGCCGGGCTGGACCCGGCCGAGCTGGAGATGTTCTTCTTCCTGCTCACCGTCGCGGGCAACGACACGGTACGCAGCGCGGCCCCGGGCGGCCTGCTGGCCCTGGCCGGCGACCCGGACGCGTACCGGCCGCTCGCCGAGGGGCGGGTGCCGGTGCACACCGCGGTGGACGAACTGCTGCGCGTCCACCCGCCGGTGCTCAGCTTCCGCCGCACCGCCGCCGTCGACACGGAGCTCGCCGGGCAGCCGATCCGCGCCGGGGACAAGGTGGTGGTCTTCCACGCCTCCGCCAACCACGACGAGCGCGTCTTCACCGACCCGGGGCGCCTCGACCTCGGCCGCACGCCCAACCCGCACGTCTCCTTCGGCGACGGCCCGCACGTCTGCCTCGGCGCCCACTTCGCCCGGCTCCAGCTGGGCGTGCTCTACGAGGAGTGGCGCGCGGCCATGCCGGCCCCCGAACTCGCGGGCGAGCCGCGACGGCTGGTGTCGAACTTCATCAACGGGATCACGCGGCTGCCGCTGCGGGTGTCAGGGCGGCCCGGGTGACGTCGGCCGCCAGCTCGGTCACATCGGGACCGTAGGCCTGCGAGTTGACCACCTTCAGGATCAGGCAGAAGGCGTCCGCGCCGTACTTCCGGGCCAGCTGCTTGTGGTTGCGGGCCAGATAGCGGGCCGCGGCCTGGTTGCTGACCGCGGTCTGCCCGGACAGGAGGAAGACCGGCCGGCCTCCCTCCCCGCCCGCCAGCCGGGCCAGCAGTACGAACTCCACCCGGTCCCTGACCCAGCGGTAGGCCTCGCCGCCCACCTGGATCGCGCCCCTGTCCTCGTGCTCCTGGCTGTCCATGTTGACCCGTACCCCCGGCAGCATGGACGCCAGGTGCGCCACCGTACGGGTGTTGGAGGCGGGGCCGCCGACGCAGAACTCGGCCCGCTCGCCGAATCCCTGACGCGCCTCGTCGTGCGTGACGATCTGGACGTTCGCTCCGCAGTCCTTGATCAGGGCGGAGATCTCCAGCAGCGCGAAGGCGTCGTTGCGGTGTACCGACGATTCCTTGCCGCCCATCTGCCGGTTGACGACGAACAGACAGTCCGAGCCGGTCGGCAGGCCGAAGAACACCTGCTTGCGGCGCAGGTTGCGGCGCCACAGGTAGGTTCGGGCGAACCAGCCGAACCCGCCGCTGAGGGCGGTGGCTATCAGCCCGAGCACGATGTTGCGCACGTCGTCGTTCATGCGGCGGATGGTAGCCGTCCCCGCGCGCTCCTGACGTGGGGGGTGCGGTGAAGTTACAGTGCGGGACCTGGCTCTGACCGGCCGTCGACTGGGAGGTTCGGGATGCGTCGTCCCGCCGTTCGTCCGTTAGCGCTCGTCGCCCTCGCCGGGGCGCTCGTCTCCACCGGGGCCGCCGCCCCGCCCACCGCGGCCACCGCACCGCCCAAGGTGCCCGTCGCCGCCGGGTACGGCGGTGCCGTCGCCAGCGTCGACGCCGACGCCTCGGCCGCCGGCATCGCCGTCCTGCGCTCCGGCGGCAACGCCGTGGACGCGGCCGTCGCCACCGCCGCCGCGCTCGGGGTCACCGAGCCCTACTCCGCCGGCATCGGCGGAGGCGGCTACTTCGTCTACTACGACGCCAAGTCCCGCCGGGTGCAGACCATCGACGGCCGCGAGACCGCGCCCGCGACGGCGACGGAAACCCTGTTCCAGGAGAACGGCGTCCCCATCCCCTTCGAGCAGGGCCAGACCAGCGGCCGCAGCGTCGGCGTCCCCGGCACCCTGGCCACGTGGAAGAGCGCACTGGACGCCTGGGGCAGCCGCTCCCTCGGCCGGCTCCTGAAGCCCGCCGAGAAACTGGCGCGCGACGGGTTCACGGTCGATACGACGTTCCGGGCCCAGACCGAGCTCAACCGGGACCGCTTCAAGGACTTCCCGGACACCGCGAAGCTGTTCCTGCCGGGCGGGGACCTCCCGGTGGTCGGCTCCACCTTCAAGAACCCCGACCTGGCCGCCACGTACGCCGAACTCGGCCGCAAGGGCACCGGCGCGCTCTACCGGGGCCCGATCGGCGAGGACGTCGTCCGGGTTGTCCGCACACCCCCCGTGGACCCGGCCGCCACCCGGATCGTCCGCTCCGGCGACCTGACCACCGGTGACCTGCGCGCGTACGGGACCAAGCGGCAGGCCCCGACCGAGGTGGGCTACCGGGGCCTTGACGTGTACAGCATGGCGCCCTCCTCCTCGGGCGGCACCACGGTCGGCGAGGCGCTCAACATCCTGGAGCGCACCGACCTGTCGAAGCTGTCCGAGACCCAGTACCTGCACCGGTTCATCGAGGCCTCGCGGATCTCCTTCGCCGACCGCGGCCGCTGGGTCGGCGACCCGGCCGCCGAGAACGTGCCGACGCGGGAACTGCTCTCACAGCGGTTCGCCGACTCGCGCGGCTGCCTGATCTCCCCGGACCGTACGCTGACCAGCCCGCTGGCCCCCGGCGATCCGCGCCACCCGGCGGCCTGCGGCGGCTCCGGCCAGGCCGCCCCGACCACGTACGAGGGGGAGAACACCACGCACCTGACGGTCGCCGACCGCTGGGGCAACGTCGTCTCGTACACCCTGACCATCGAGTCCACCGGCGGCAGCGCGATCACCGTCCCGGGCCGCGGGTTCCTCCTCAACAACGAGCTGACCGACTTCTCCTTCGCCCCGGCGGCCCCCGGGGTCCCGGACCCGAACCTGCCCGGCCCCGGCAAGCGGCCGCGCTCGTCCATGTCCCCGACCATCGTGCTGGAGCACGGGCGTCCGGTGCTCGCGGTGGGCTCGCCGGGCGGCGCCACCATCATCACCACCGTCCTGCAGACCCTGATCGGGCACCTGGACCGGGGCCTGCCGCTGGTCGACGCCATCGCGGCGCCGCGGGCCAGCCAGCGCAACCAGACCACCACCGAGCTGGAGCCGGGCCTGTGGAACAGCCCGCTGCGCGCCCAACTGGAGGCACTGGGCCAGGGCTTCCGGCAGAACCCGGAGATCGGCGCGGCGACCGGGGTCCAGCGGCTCCCGGACGGGCGCTGGCTGGCGGCGGCCGAGACGACCCGGCGGGGCGGGGGCTCGGCGATGGTGGTCCACCCGCACGGGAAGCCGTAGGGGCCGCCCGTGCCCGCGTAGGGCTCCTCAGAGGGCGGTGAGGATCCTCGGGCCGTCGGCGGTGATCGCGACCGTGTGCTCCGTGTGCGCGGCGCGGCTGCCGTCGAGGGTCCGCAGGGTCCAGCCGTCCGCGTCGCACCGGTACTCGTCCCCACCGCCCGCGATCAGCATCGGTTCGATCGCGAGGACCATGCCGGGGCGCAACTGCATGCCGCGCCCGGGCCGGCCCTCGTTGGGCACGCCCGGGTCCTCGTGCATGGTGCGGCCCACGCCGTGGCCGCCGAAGTCCTCCATGATCCCGTACCCGGCGGAGCGGCAGACCGTGCCGATGGCGTACGCGATGTCGCCGATCCGGTTGCCCGGCCGCGCGGCGGCGATGCCGGCCGCGAGGGCCGCCTCGGCGGTCTCGATCAGGCGCAGGTCGGCGGGGCGGGGGCGGCCGACGGTGAAGCTGACCGCCGCGTCCCCGACCCAGCCGCCCAGCTCGGCCCCGCAGTCGATGCTGACCAGGTCCCCGTCGCGGAGCCGGTAGCCGTCGGGGATGCCGTGCACGATCGCGTCGTTGACCGAGGCGCAGATCACCCCGGGGAAGGGCACCGGCGCGAAGTGCGGCCGGTAGCCGAGGAACGGCGAGCTCGCGCCGGCCTCGTCCAGTACCGCGCGGGCCGCCCCGTCCAGGTCCAGCAGGGACGCCCCGACCCGCGCGGCATCCCGTGCGGCGGCCAGGGCGTGGGCGACGACCCGGCCCGGGGCGCGCATCGCGTTGATCGATTCTTCCGTCTTCAGTTCCACCATGCCAATAACTATACCGGTATAACTTTAACGGGATAGTTATTGGGGGAGGCGGTAGGATGGGGGCATGGTCCGTACCCCTCTCACTCCTGAAGAGCGCGAGCGCGGCGAGCGCCTCGGCGCGTTGCTGCGCGAGGCCCGCGGCGGCCGCAGCATGGTCGAGGTCGCGGCGAGCGCCGGGCTGTCCGCCGAAACCCTCCGCAAGATCGAGACCGGCCGCGCGCCGACGCCGGCCTTCTTCACCGTGGCCGCCCTCACCGAGGCGCTCGGGCTGTCCCTGGACGATGTGCTGCGCCGCTGCGCGTTCGTACCGGCCTGACGTTCGGCCCGACGTTCGGCCTGGCCTTCGCCTTCGGCCTGACTTTCGCCTTCGGCCTGGCCTTCGGCCCGACCTTCGCCCTGACGCTCCGTCGCGGTGGCCCGGGGCCCTGCCGGGGCCGCGGACCTGCGGTTTCTTTCGGGCGGGGCCGGCGGGCCGAACGGCCCAATCGACGGTGGGGGCCGGCGGGAGCGGGGCAAGCGTGAAGGCGTGTCGACCTCGAACGCTTCCCAACGACTCGGTTTCGCACTCCTCGGCGCCCTGCTGGCGGCCGGTCTGCTGCTTGCCGCGTGCGCGGCGCCGGAGGGCCGGGCGTCCGCCGGGGACCCGGGTACGCGGCCGGCCGCGCCCCGGGGGCCGTCGTAGGCTCCGGGGATGACTCTCGATGAGCTGAACCAGGGCAAGTACGTCAGCCTCACCACGTTCCGCAAGGACGGCACGCCCGTCGCGACGCCGGTGTGGGCCGTGGCCGACGGGGGCGAGCTGTACGTGTGGACGCGCAGCGACTCCTGGAAGGTGAAGCGGATCCGCAACAACGGGCGGGTCACGGTCCGCGCCTGCGACGTGCGGGGGCGGGTCGCGGAGGGGGCGGCCGTGCTGGAGGGCGAGGCGCGGCTGCTGGACGAGGCGGGGCTGACGCGGGTGCGGAAGCTGATGTCGCGGAAGTACACGTGGCAGTTCTGGGCCCTGGATGTGCCCGCCGCGGTGGCCCGGCGCGGGAAGCGCCCGCACACCGCGATCGCCGTCAAGCTTTGAGATTCCCGTAGCCCGCCCGTAACACCGGTGGGGTCCAATGCGGGGCATGGAGACCGCGACTTCGCAGGCGATCGGTCAACTCTCGGGCTACTTGCGCGGGTTGACGCAGAGACTCGATCCGGGGACGGGCTGGTACGGAGAGTTCCTGCGCCGGGATCCGCAGGGTCTGCGGGCCTGCCTGGACGGAGCCGCGATGCCCCCGTGGGACGTGGTGGAGTCGCTGCTCGGCGACCTGGAGGGGATCAGGGGCGCGGAGTTCGCGGCGCGCGAGCGGGCGCACGCGGCCCGGCTGCGGGCCGCGGCGGTCGCGGTGTGGGACAGGCTGCCGGGCGGCGCGGAGGAGCTGGGGACCCTGCTGGCGGCGGCCGCCGACCAGCACTCCGTCTCGGAGGCGGCGACCCGCACCCTGACGGCCCGCCTGGCCGCCACCGCGCACCCGGCCGAGGCGGAGACACTGACCCGGGAACTGGCCTGGATCCAGGACGACACCGCCAGGGCCGTCTCCCGCCACGCAGACCTCACGGCCCGCCTCGGGGCTCTGGAGGCCCCGGCCGAGCCGCCGCCGTTACGCCCCGACCCCGCCCCGCCCGAGCCGGGGTGGTCCGGAGGCCCCTGGCCGGCCGAGGCCGAACCGCCGGCCGGGGCGTGGGCCGGGGTGGGGGAGGGCGGGCC